>JBKPCR010000485.1:0-35256 GCA_046727435.1 bacterium
CACGAGCCGCGTGCCCTCGGCATGGAGCGTTTCGACCACGCGACGATAATGCAGGGCTGGGAGGCGAAACCGCTCCACCCGGTCGTCCCAGGTAGCATAGTCGATCCACGCCTTCCCCGGTGGTGGGGGGTGCAACAACAGCGTGCCGCGGTCGAACCAGAGTGTCGGTGGGCGAGCCATAGGACGCGCTCCGTGGTCACGGGAGTCAGGGTACTGGTCGTGACGGCCTGATGTGGTCAGGATTATACGATATTTGCGAGGCGAGGGAAACGGCCGGGCATGGTCAATTTCCCCCATCCTGGACAGGCGTTTTCTGGAGACTATCTCTCGAATCTCGTCGACCTCATGATGGTGGGGCCTTCACGACACGGCACAATAGCCCCAACGAACTCCGGGCAGATACGGGAGCCGGCCGCCACGACCGTTGGGGGAGGTAACATGTGCCGCTTGGGTGCCGGCGCACCAGCGGCGAACGGGTGGATAGCCACGGTTGGCGTGATGAGCTGGTCGTAGCGTTGAAAGAATTGATGCATCAGAGCCCACAACTCTCAGGGAGAAAGGCCGAGGCAGGCCAGGGGCATATATCATGCGACGCATTCTACACTCTCGATCACCTCAGGCCAAGCAAATGTATTCTCCACGATTCTCGCTCATCCTGTCGCACCTCTTGCGTTGTCGCATGTTTCATGCTACAAATGCGCCGATGAGAGACTAAGCTTACGAATGAGGTGTCTATGCTCAAACCTTGGGTGGCTCATTATGAGCCGGGCGTCCCACCCACCCTGGAATACCCCGCAGTGGCGTTGCATGGGCTGCTGGAGCAGACGGCCGAACGCTATCCGGAACGGCTGGCGACTATCTTCTTCGGGGCGAAACTCCCTTACCGTGCATTGAATGAAGCGGCCAATCGTTTTGCCCACGCACTCCTGAATCTTGGACTAAAGCAGGGAGATCGGGTCGCCCTCATGCTGCCGAATTGCCCGCAGTTCCTCATCGCCTTCTATGGCGCATTGAAGGCCGGTGCTGTGGTCGCCGCTATGAACCCGCTTTATACCCCGCGCGAACTCGAATATCAGCTCAACGACGCCGAGGCGGAAACGCTGGTGACGCTGAGCAAGTTTTATCCGACCGTGGAGGCCGTCCGTGGTAAAACCGCCCTGCAGCGGGTGATCGTCACCAATATCAAAGAGTACCTTCCGATGGCGCGGCGGACGCTTTTCACGCTGTTCAAGGAGCGCAAAGACGGCCATCGGGTGAGCCTTCGACGCGATGCTCCCACCCATTGGTTCCAGGGCCTCCTGGCGGCACCGCGCACGTCGAGTACGCCTGGCATCCCTGTCGACCCGAGCGCTGCTGCATTATTACAGTATACTGGGGGCACGACCGGCACCCCCAAGGGGGCGGTGCTCACGCACAGTGGGCTGGTGGCCAATACGCTGCAGATTCGATCCTGGCTGTCGGACTTTCAGGAAGGTGCAGAAACCATGCTCCTGGTCCTACCACTCTTCCATGTCTTCGGCATGGGGGCGTGCATGAGCGTGATGGTCCAGGGCGCCGGGACGATGATCCTGCTGCCGCAATTTAAAACCCATGACGTGCTGCAGGCACTGAGTAAACACCGCGCTACCCTGTTTCCAGGCGTGCCGAGCATGTATGTGGCACTCAACAATTCCCCCGAGTTACCGACGGTAGATCTCACCTCCCTGCGCCACTGTTTCAGCGGCGCCGCGCCATTGCCGCAGGAAGTGCAGGAGCGCTTCGAAGCACATATCGGTGGACGGCTGGTCGAGGGCTACGGCATGACCGAGGCGAATGCCTGCATCATCACCCCATTGCGTGGCGCGCGCAAGCGGGGAAGCATCGGCGTTCCCATCCCGGATGTTGAAGCGAGAATCGTCGATGTTGAGACGGGTGTGCGAACCCTGGCGCCGGGCGAAATAGGCGAGCTGGTGGTTCAATGTCCGCAGCAACTACACGGCTACTGGCGCAATGCCGACGACACCGCTCAGGTGCTGCGCGATGGATGGATCTATACCGGCGATATCGCCCGCATGGATGATGACGGGTTTTTCTACATCGTGGACCGTAAGAAGGAAATGATCCTGTCGGGCGGCTTCAACGTCTATCCACGCGACGTCGAAGAGGTGCTCTACCTACACCCGAAGGTCCGGGAGGCTGCGGTCATCGGCATTCCGGATGCCTTTCATGGGGAGCGAGTTAAGGCCTTCGTGGTGCCACATGACGGGGAGGTCCCCAGTGCTGATGAGATCATCGCCTTCTGCCGTAAGCATCTGGTCGCTTACAAAGTTCCAACGCAGGTAGAATTTCGGGACAGCTTGCCGAAGACATTGATCGGGAAGGTGTTACGTCGGGTCTTGATGGAGGAGGAGCGGCAAAGGATCATGTCGTCATGATCAAGGAAATCATCGACGCCAAGCTTATGGAGGATTTGTTGAAGGCAGCGGCCCACCTGGCCCGTGTGGGAGCCCCACACCTGTGGCTCGATTACGACGCCGAGGCAGACGCGTTGTATGTGAACTTTCAGAAACCCCAGCGGGCGACAAAGAGTGAGTTACTCGACAATGGGGTGATCTTGCGCTACCGAGGCGAGAAACTGGTGGGGATGGTGGTGTTTGACGCCTCTACGCGCTAAGCGCTTCGGTCATCGGTTGTATGGGTGTGCGGATGCCCAGCGTGCGGCGAGGAGAGGTGATCGGCGACACATGTTGCCCTGGCCATCGCTCAATGAGGTGCCAGGGACGCTAGGTCACGCCATCGACCCCAGCCGCGCGAGAGAGGTGGATAACAGACGGCTATGAGTAGAAAAGTCGTGACCATCGGCGGCGGAGCGGGGCAGTCGCGGGTGCTGGCTGGGCTGAAGCGCGTAAAGGAATTAAAAGATCTGGAGGTGACGTCGATCGTCACAGCGGCCGACAGCGGTGGCAGCAGTGGACGGCTACGAGATGAGTTCGGTGTGCATCCGTGGGGCGATATTCTGCGCTGCATCGTTGGCCTCTCCGATGCCCCTGAAGACCTGCGCGAGCTCTTTCTCTATCGTTTCCCGGGCACCGGTGATCTGGGGCAGCATACCGTCGGGAACATCATCCTCACCGCCCTGAATCAGCTCAAAGGTAGCCCATTGGAAGCAGTCCTGGCCTTATGCCACCTGCTACATGTACGAGAAATGGTTCTACCGGTCACCGAGGCGAGCGTTGAGCTCTGCGCGCGCCTGGAAGATGGAACCATCGTGCGCGGTGAGCATAACATCGATGCGCCAAAGTATGACCCACACCTCCACATCAAAGAGGTCTGGCTAGAGCCCCAAGAGTGTGCCCCCGTCCCGGGGGTACTGCTGGCCATCGCCACGGCTGACCTCATCGTCCTCGGGCCCGGTGATCTCTATACCAGTATTTTGCCGAATCTCCTGGTGCCCGGTGTGGCCCGGGCGATCAGTCAGGCACGCGCGAAGAAGTTGTTTGTCTGTAGCCTGATGACAAAATTGGGCGAGACACATGGCTTCAAGGCTTCCGATTTTGTGACATTGATCGAATCCCACTTGGGGACCAGGCTGGATTTCGTCATCTGCAACACGGCGGTCCCCACTCCTGAGGTGCTGGAGAGCTACCGTGGCGAGGACGCTGATCAAGTTGAAGTCGATCTGGAACTTGGCCAGAGCGAGCGCCAGATCATCGCCGCTGACGTCCTCTCTGCCGGCATTCGCGCCCGCCACGATCCTTCCAAACTTGGCCTGCTCCTGGCGGCCTTGCTCTAGAGGCAAGTCGCCATTCCTGCCGTAGAGACTGGCCTTGAAGCGGTGGAAAGTAATTTCCCTTCAACGCATTTCCCGCTTGACACGACCAGACGGCTTCTTTAGGATGCCGCACGGACTCTGACCCGAGGCGGATATTCACGGAGGAGGACTCGCGATGACACGCAAGATTAGCCTGACCGTAAACGGCATGCAGACCTCCCATGAGGTCGAACCACGGCTGCTCCTGGTGCATTATCTGCGCGATGGACTCGGCCTCACGGGAACCCATATCGGCTGCGATACCAGCCAGTGTGGGGCGTGCACGGTGATGTTGAATGGGGTGGCGGTCAAATCGTGTACGATCTTGGCCGTGCAAGCCGATGGCGCTGAGATATTGACCATCGAGGGCATGGGGACAGAGGATCAGCTGCACCCCATACAGGAAGGGTTTTGGGAAGAACATGGCCTGCAATGTGGCTTCTGCACCCCAGGCATGATCATGGCGGCTCATCAACTGCTGCAGCGCAACCCCAATCCCTCCGAGGCAGAGATTCGCTGGGGGCTTGAGGGCAATCTGTGTCGCTGCACCGGCTATCAGCATATCGTGAAGGCTGTGCAGTACGCTGCCGGCAAGCTGGCGAGCAAATGAGGAGGTCACGCCATGGCAACGTCGTTGGTCGGTTCTCGTATCAAACGCCGCGAGGATCCACGTCTCATCATGGGTCGTGGCACTTACGTCGATGACATCCAGCTCCCACGCATGACCTACGCCGCCATTCTGCGCAGTCCCTATGCCCATGCCAGGATTCGCAGCATCAACGTCGACAAGGCCAAAGCGCTTCCCGGAGTCGTGGCAGTGATGACGGGGGCCGACCTGCAGGGGAAAAACGTGCCCTGCGGCTGGACCCTTCCCGATATCAAAGTCGCCCCGCATCCCGCGTTAGCCGTGGGAAAGGTCCGCTATACTGGCGATGCGGTGGCGGCGGTGGTGGCTGAGGAGCGCTACATTGCTAGAGATGCTCTGGACCTGATCGAGGTCGATTTCGAGCCCTTACCGGTGGTGGTGGATGCGGAGCAAGCGATCCAGCCAGGAGCCCCGCAGCTCCATGATGAGGTTCCCAATAACACCACCTTCGTGTGGAAGGTCGGCGGAGGAGATATCGACAAGGCCTTCCGGGAAGCGGAAGTTGTGGTGAAAGAGCGTATCGTCAATCAACGCTTGATCCCCAACGCCATCGAGCCACGTGGGATGGTGGCCCAGTACACCCCGGGCAGCGGCGATCTGATTCTGTGGACCGCCACACAAATCCCGCATCTAGTCAGGCTCTTGCTCTCCATGGTGATAGGCATTCCTGAGCACAAAGTGCGTGTCATCGCGCCTGAGGTCGGCGGGGGGTTCGGGTCGAAGCTCTACCTCTATCCCGAGGAGGTCATCGTCGCCACCTTGGCGAAGATGACAGGGCGCCCGGTGAAGTGGATCGAAGAGCGACGCGAGAACTATGTCGCCACCACACACGGGCGTGACCAGGTGCAGTACGTGGAGGTTGCCGCGAATCGCGATGGCACGATTACCGGCCTACGGGTGAAGAGCATCGCCAACATGGGAGCCTATCTGTCCACCTTCGCGCCGGGGATTCCCACCATCCTCTTCGGCCTGATGCTGGCCGGCAATTATCGCATTCCCAATATCGCCTGCGAGGTCACCGGGGTGCATACCAACACCACCTTGGTGGATGCCTACCGCGGTGCCGGGCGCCCAGAGGCCACCTACCTGGTGGAGCGCGCCGTGGACCTGACAGCCCGGGAGCTGGGGATGGACCCAGCAGAGATTCGCCGCCGGAACTTCGTCCCGGCCAACGCCTTCCCCCACACCACTGCGACCGGCGTGACATACGATAGCGGGAACTATCAACCGACCCTCGACAAAGCCCTCGAGATCGCGGGCTATCAGCAGCTACGTCAGGAGCAGGAACGCTCGCGTCAGGAGGGGAAATACCTTGGCATTGGAGTAGTCACCTACGTAGAGATCTGCGGCATGGCTCCGTCCCAGGTGCTAGGCGCGGTCGGCGCCGGGGCTGGGGGTTGGGAGAGCGCCACGGTGCGCGTCCACCCGACGGGGAAAGTGACGCTCTACAGCGGCGCCTCGTCGCATGGACAGGGACATGAGACGGCCTTTGCACAAATCGTCGGCGATGGTCTGGGGATCCCCCTTGAGGATGTGGAAGTGGTCCACGGCGACACGGCCCAGGTGCAGTTCGGCATCGGCACTTTTGGGAGCCGCAGCGCTGCCGTCGGCGGTATGGCAGCGGTCATGAGCGTCAACAAGGTCGAGGAAAAAGCCAAGAAGATCGCTGCCTTCTTACTCGAAGCTGCGGAGGCGGATTTGGTCTTCGAGGGTGGTAAATTTTTCGTCAAGGGAACGCCAGGACGCGATGTCAGCATTCAGCAAGTAGCGTTCGCCGCGTATGTGCCGCATAAATACCCGACCGGCCTGGAGCCAGGGTTGGAGGCCACGAGCTTCTACGACCCATCTAACTTCACCTGGCCGTTTGGTACCCATGTGGCCGTGGTAGAGGTCGATCCCGAAACCGGAGTGATCAAGCTACGGCGGTATGTGGCGGTGGATGACTGTGGGCGAGTCATCAATCCCCTCCTGGTCGACGGACAAATTCATGGTGGGCTGGCTCAGGGTATCGCTCAGGCGCTGTATGAAGAGGCGGTCTATGACGAGAATGGTCAGCTCGTCAGCGGCTCGCTGATGGATTATGCAGTGCCAAAGGCCGATGATCTGGTGAATTTCGAGCTGGACCGCACTGAGACCCCATCTCCAGTCAATGCCCTCGGCGTCAAAGGCATCGGCGAGGCAGGGACGATCGCGTCCAGCGCCGCGATCGTCAACGCCGTGGTCGATGCTCTGGCGCCACTGGGTGTGAAACATCTCGACATGCCGCTGAAACCCGAGCGAGTATGGCAGGCGATACAACAAGCCCAGGCGAGGAGGTAAAGGCCATGTCGGCGACCACGTTCGAGTATCATGCTCCGACCACGATTCAGGAAGCCCTCTCGCTCCTCACACAGTATGGCGGGGAGGCGAAGGTTCTTGCCGGCGGCCATAGCCTGCTCCCCATCATGAATCTCCGCCTGGCGCAGCCGAAAGCGCTGATCGACATCGGCAAGATCCCGGGATTGTCGGGCATCCGGGAGGAGAATGGCACCATCGTCATCGGCGCCATGACGACCCACTATCTGGTGGAAAGCTCATCGCTCCTCAAGCAAAAGGTGCCCATTCTCCCCGAAACAGCCGGCGTGATTGGTGATGTTCAAATACGCAACCGCGGGACCATCGGCGGCAGCATCGCTCACGCTGACCCGGCGGGTGATCTACCGGCCGCAGCCGTGGCCCTGGATATGCAGCTCAAGGCCGTCGGACCACGGGGGGAGCGTACTCTCAACGCGCGGGAGTTCTTCGTCGACATTTTGACCACCGCACTGCAGCCCGATGAAATCCTCACCGAAATCCGGGTGCCGGCTTTTGCACCACGCACCGGCAGCGCCTACGAAAAATTCCCCAATCCGGCGTCGCGCTATGCCATCGTCGGCGCCGCTGCCGTCGTCACTGTGGACGGCAATGGCGTGTGCCAGAAGGCCAGCGTCGGCTTGAACGGTATCACTGGGACGCCGGTGGCGGCGGTGGGCGTCGAGCAGGCCCTCATCGGCAAGCGCCTCAATGAGCAGTCCATCCAGGAAGCTGCCGCCAAGGCTGCAGATGGCCTCGACCCATTAGGGGACATTTTTGCCTCCGCCGTGTACCGGGCGCACCTCGCCCGCGTCTATACGAAGCGCGCCCTGGCGAAGGCCAGCGGGCGGGTGTGAGTTTTGTAGTTGGGAGCTTTATCCAGGCCAGGCTTGGGGTAGAAAGACCATACTCCAACCTGGCCTTTTCTTTCCTGGGGTCATTGACTAGAGGGGAGACGCCTGAATTCAGCCAGCACGGCTATCGCCCGAAGCTCACCAGCGCCGTGAGGCGTCCGGTGCAGCAGGTGGCTATGCCTGGCCACTACACCGCCCTGACTACTTACCAGATATACGGTTGTGCCGTTACAAGCCCAGAGATCATGCGGTAATGTTTGACATTAAAAGTGCATAGAGTTGAGGATAAACCGATGGCGCATGCGGCAATCAAGGCATCAAGTATCCCTGTGCCGTGTGACAAATGATATGCGGTGAAATCGGACAGGGCGCGTTGACAGTCTGTTTCTGTCGGCCAGACGATAGGCAAGGGCGCTACCAGCCTCAATGCCTGCCGCACCTGCTGCATATTCTTCGCGTCCTGCACCAATTCCATGACTACTACACCGGGAACGGAGGGGAGTTCGCTGAGGGTGGCGAACCACGTAAGGGCAGGTGTGTACCCTCGCTGAACGTCTATCAACACGTCAGTGTCCAACAAGTACATCGGCTCAGGTTCGTGTCCGCCTCTCGGCGGCAGCGCGTATCTCACGGGCATGTTTCTGGCTATCGGCAATGTCAGGTCGGGTGCCAATCAAGCCTTCGTTTTGCCAATAAGCCATCAGGTCCACACCTGTCTTGGGTATGTTTCCTACGATCCGCCCAGTGGTGAGTATACGTAGAGCATACTCAGCGAGAGGCAGGCCAAGCTGTGCGGCTTCGAGAGAAAGTTCGCGCTCGAGTTCTTTTGGCAGGTCAAGCATAATGCGCATTTTCTGGCTCCTCTTTGCTACGCCCTATAGACTAACATATCCTGCTTTGCTTTCCCCTGCAACACTTGGCTTCCCCAGCTAGATCTGATGGCAGAACTCAACCGTCGGGCGGTGTGCGATGAGCTTGCACTCGGTAAAACTGGTATCGCTACCCCGGTCAGCGGTAGGGCCAGACTGTCTGAAAACTCAATTTTTCAGAATAGGCATCAATAGACTTAATAAGGTGGCCCCACCCCAACACGCGTGTTACCAGGGGCAATAAGCACAGCTGCCCCCGTTCGGGTGAAAGGGAACGAGCAATTCTCTTTCACCTTCCTCTTGGTAGAACCTGTAACCCTACGGTATACCCGAAAATGATCGATTCAGGGTCTTCAGGCATCGGGTTGTTTGGCTTCTTATGATGAATCAAATGACTTCTGTAGCGGAGGATGCAGCCGACTCCCTCACTGCCATCCTTCATAGGCTGGGTGATGTAATCCTTCCAGAGTAGGACCACACCCCCTACAGAAGTATAGTGCTGGCGGAGACAGCGCTGAACTGTTTCCTGAATCTTCACAATTTCATCTGGAAGTGAGTCTTCAAAGCTGGCCTTAGCCACACGGTCGGAAACGTCGAGATAGAGTAGGCCATAGCAATGCTGATTTGTGCGCTTGATTTTTCTGTTGGCATCTTCAATATCTTTCTGAAAACGCGAGTAACTCGTATTCTTCTCAACATGCTTGCACTCTGCTTTGATCGGTAGTCGCCAGCCCGGAATTTCCAGAGCGAGATCCGGCATGCCTTTGTCCTCAGTAGCCGTGACGTCATGACCACGTGAAACATGCCAGGCAGCGCAAGAGACCTCAACTAAAGCGTGCAGGAATTGGTTAGGCTCCTGAATCACTGCCCGAAGCCGCCGACAGACGGCCTCATCTCCATAATTAGCAAGATCGCCCAGCTCCAAGGCATCAACACTTCCGCGGGTGGACTCGATCAGGGTCATACTGTCGAGCCATGCTGATAATAACGTCTGAATGACTTCCAAATCGTCTGGGATACGGATGCGGCCCTCTCGAGCAAGCAACTCTTCACAGAGCCGCCACCGGATATAGGCAGGATGTTGCCAGTGCTGCTTGCCCTTTGTAGAAAACCACCCGGCGGGAAACAAAGCCTCAAGCAGTCTCTTCTGAGCCTGAATCAAGTCGACCGATGTTACAATTGGTGTTGAAGTTTGTACAGAGCGCGCGAGATGCTCGTTGAACTATGCAATATACTGGTGGCGGTCGAGTGACCAGACGAGTTCACAGCGCTTAAGGTTTGGGTAAAAGGAACCTGCGACGTACACGAAAGAAGCAGGAGTGTCTCCATAGAACCGCGGTGCGCTGCCGTCCCAGGGACCCTCATAAAGATATGCAGCGTTCTGGCTTGTGTGACATGAAACCTTGAGACCAAAACTCGCCGCAACTACCTGCAGCAGTTCGGGAAGTGATATTTGACGGCCGAGTCGCCCAGCAGGAAGCGCGTTTGAGATTCGAATCGCAAGCTGAGCTTCAACCTCATGAATTCTTGTGCGGTGGAGTTCAGGGTCGTCCGTACGCTTGGTGATAATACCGTCCATGAGGATAGCGTTCTCCGAATCTATCCAGCGCACACTGATGATACGATCGAGCCCGTCACTGACCAAGCCAAGGTGCCGCTCGTTCATGGTGCGTGTGAGCAGTTCCTGAGAGATGCTCAGTTCATGCATCAGTGCTGCGCAATTTGGGGAAGGTACAACGCGAATCATAATGTGAAGTCTCTCTTTCTCTGGCCTATGAAAGCGAATCAGTAATTCTCTTTCAGTTTTGCACACCAGAGCTGTGTGCCTCAGTCGCACAGGGCCTCCGCCGGCGCCTTTACGATCCCAACAGATAAAAGATGAGGTCGGAGAACGTTTTCATTCCTCAGCTCTTAGCGCCTAATGATCCCTTATCGCCCCCGGCGACACGCTTGATGGGTTTGGGCCAAAATGGGCTGCTTCTACCCCGTTGAGGATTTCGCTGAACAGCGTTAATCCACCGTCTGATGAGATCCGCCCTTTCATCAACTCCTGATACCTCCGCATGACGTAGCACGGCCCCTCGATCGCACCACCACGCGCCACACCGTGGTCGATTATAGTCACTATATATTGCAATGCTTGTTGCGCATACGGAAAGAGAGCTCGTTATTAAATCGACACCTCTTGTCGGCCGAAGGGCGTTCTTCTGCAAGAATCTTCAGCGCGACTGGTGTTCCGTTTGGGCCCATACCGCCATAGGCGCTACCAGCCCCACCGTCGCCGAGCAGCTCGTCGACAACATAGACTCCGAAGGTAGTCTCGAAAGTAATTGGTTTCTTTAGCGTCGTCGTGACGACTGAATCCGGTCCATGTGAGGCCAATCTTGGGTCATCTGTGTCTTGCTGCTCAGCGGACCTTCTATCTAGGTTAAGTGCCGCTGATGGCTTTTTAACTGATGGCTAAAGCGTCCCAGCGTTTTGTGAAGGTCCGAGAGGCTCGTCATGGCTTCATTCACTAGGGTGACCTGAGATCTCACCTTATCTTCGTATGCGATCCCTTCGTAGGTCTCTAGTTGCATCCAGTTGCGCAGCAGTCGATCAAGCAGCGTTTTGGCCCACTCGATCCCTAGCCGATGCTGGACGAGTTCATCCTGAATCGCCGCCGCCTCGGCCAGGTCTATCAGCGTATCACCCAAGTCTTGCCCTTCCATGCTGCCCTCCTCCGGATTATCAACCTCTGCCTTAGAAGCCGCCCGTGTGGGATGCCTACCAACACTTTCATTAGCAACGTTCAGTTGGTTGTAGGGAAGCTAGGCGTCCCGTCGTTGGGGACGCCTAGAAAGGAGGTGGGATTAACATAAACGGGTCATCAGGCTGATGTGGACTCAAACTTCAGCACTCCGTGTAACCACACGAGTAGCACTTCTGGCAGCCTTCCTCGAAGACCAAGGTGGCCTGGCCACATTCGGGGCAGAGATCGCCGACGCTTTCGGACATGGGCTGCGAGGGCGCCACTTCCTCGACCTCGGCTATCCCCAAATGCTCAGCCAGGACCTGCGCAATGGCATCCGGCAAGGAGCGAATACGGGCGCGACCGTATCCCAGATGTCGCCCACCACCGATACCCTTGAGCTGTCCTACGACCTCGCGCAGACGCTCCGTTGGCGTCGAGGGCGAGGGTAAGCGTAGAATCATGGAGATCAGGCGTCCCACGGCCTCAGAGACCGAGGCGGTATCACTGCCGGCCTTACCGACGTTGGCGAAGACCTCAAAGGGCTCCTCGTTACCGTTGATATTCACCGTGATGAAAGCCGTGCCCAGTGGCGTCGCCACGCGATAGGTCACCCCTTGCACTTTACGTGGCCTGGGCTTGACCACCTGGCGCTCGCTCTCGGGCGCTGGAGGCTCAGCCATCCCTTTGCCTCCTTGCACCACGGGCCGATCGACCGCCTGCGCGGCTTTGCCCGCCGTGCCAACGTGCAGGACTTGATCTGTCTTCGAACCATCGCGAAACACCGTGATACCTAGGCAGCCTGATTCATAAGCCAGCAAGTATGCCTGACCGACATCTTCGACGGTGGCAGCATGCGGCAGATTGATGGTCTTCGAACAGCCATTGTCGAGATGACGCTGAAAGGCCGCCTGCATTCGCACATGCCACTCGGGGGCAATTTGATGGGCGGTCACAAACACCTGTTGGACATCGACTGGCACCTCTGATAACCCCCGCACGGTGCCGTGAGCGGCGACTTTGTCCATCAGTGCTTCACTATAAAAGCCGCGGATTTTGGCTAGGCGTTCGAACTGGGGATTGACGAATGTGAGGTGGCGATCCCCTACGATATGGCTATAGGCGACGGCAAACAGCGGCTCAATGCCGGATGAACACCCCGAAATAATGCTGATGGTTCCGGTCGGCGCAACCGTCGTCACGGTAGAATTCCGGAGCGGCTTCTCGTGGCGGTAGATGCTTTGCGACCAGTGCAGGAACGGCTCGCGCTCCGTCGCCAGACGGGCTGATTCCTCATGCCCGACGCGCTCGATGAAAGCCATCAACTGATCGGCCAGGGCAAGCGCCTCCTCGCTGTCATAGGGAATTTCCAACTCCAGCAAGAGATCGGCCCATCCCATCACCCCGAGGCCAATGCGCCGATTGCGCTTGACCTCTGCATCGATCGCCGGCAATGGGTAGGGGTTGACCTCGATCACGTCGTCGAGGAACTGCACCGCCACGCGCACGACGCGCTCCAGCTCCGCCCAATCAATCCGATCACTGCGCCCGTGGCCATTCTGAAAGGCATGATCACTCGACTTCGCAAACTTCACCAGATTGATGGACCCCAGGTTGCAGGCATCGTTCGGGCCAAGCGGCTGCTCGCCGCACGGATTAGTCGCCTCGATCTGCTCGATGTCCGGGACAGGGTTGGCGCGACTAGTATTAATACGGTCGACAAACACCATGCCCGGATCACCCGTCTGCCAGGCCGCTTGAATGATCTGTTCAAACACCTGACGGGCTGGTAGGCTACCGGTCACCTGTTTGGTACGGGGATCGATGAGCTCGTAGCTGTGGTTTTTAGCCAGGGCCTCCATGAAGCGGTCGGTCGCAGCCACAGAGATGTTAAAGTTGGTAATGCCTCCCTGCAACTTGGCGTTGATAAACTCCAAAATATCCGGGTGGTCCACCCGCAGGATACCCATATTGGCGCCGCGTCGTCGTCCTCCCTGTTTGACTTGCTCAGTGGCAGCATCGAAGACGCGCATAAACGACACTGGCCCCGAGGCCACGCCAGCGGTCGTCCGCACCTGACTACCTTTGGGACGCAGGCGACTGAAGGCAAAGCCCGTTCCGCCGCCCGACTTATGAATCAGCGCAGCGTACTTGATAGCATCGAAGATACCCTCGATGGAGTCTTCGATGGGCAACACAAAACAGGCGGAGTAGCCCAGGCCGTTGTTAGTGCCAGCGTTCATGAGCGTGGGTGAATTCGGTAGGAAGAGGTTCTCGACCATGACGTTGTAAAACTCCTCAGCGATGGCCTCAATTTCTTCTGAGCTTCGACCCCACTGTTCCTCCGCGGCTGCGACCGCGGTCGCGACCCGCCAGCACATGTCCTCAGGAGTCTCCTGTCGCCCCTGGCTATCGCGGGCTAAATAGCGCTCCTTCATGACTTTCATGGCAGATTCTGTCCATTGGCCTGCGTGTATGGGTCGCGACGTCTTACTCATGAGATACTCCTCCCTACAGACATGGGTGTATGAAGCTCAACGGCCTGGCCAGTCGTGCGGGAGCAATTCACCGGCACACCTCACCGTTCAACGAGCAACGAGCGGTAGATGAATTGCCGCCCTCCATCTGGCAATCGTTCGCTGGAGCGTTGCACCAGCCGCGCCTTAAATAAATTGAGCAGCTTCGTGCTCGCCAGGCTGATCTCGACTTGCGTGTCATCCGCCAGGTCGCGAGCGGTAATCTCTTTCTGATTCATGACGAACTGGAGCGCCTCATTGAGGTACGGATTCAAACTTCCCAATAAGCGCCAGGAACCATTGGGCCGACTCACCAACACGGCAAGCTTCTTGCGCTCCAGAGCTACGGCGATGTTCTCTTCGTGGGTCGGCGTCAGGCCATAGAGGACGACATATTTATCGCCGTACTCCAATCCCTGCAAGCGTGCGACCAGCTTGCTGATGATCTCGTCAGCGCAGGAAAAGTCGATGATCCCCACGTGCGAGAAGTCCAACGCCACGACCGTACCCTCGGGTTCGCGCTCGAGCCGCAGTTCGATCAACTCGCGCATCGAGCGTCCGGTTTCGCGCGTCACTAGGTTGCTTGTGACGAGATGTTCGTCCATAAGATCCCGCAAATCATAATTCGCCCGCGTGGTGATCGTTTCCATAGTCCCAATTCCTTTTAGTCGTGTTCAATTGAACAGGCATAATTCTACTCACCGTGTCAAAGATGTCAAGCAAAAAAATCCTGTAAAATAGGGCGCGGTCTATCCCCGCTGATTTTCAGTATAAACCATTTAACGCGCGTTGGCGAGAGGGGAGGCGATCTGCGAACATGAGGCGTGCCGCATCGACTGCGGTATGGCGGCCGTCAGGCGGTTTAACCGGCTCAGGACGCGTAGCCCTAGGCGGTGAAGTGAGAGAGGGCTAGAGCTCCGGAAGCACGATGCTCACCTGGGTCCCAGGGAAGAGGGTTAGTCTGCTCTGGCGCGTAGCATTACGATCCCAGGGAGGACTGACGCCCACCCGCGCCGAACCGGAGCGAATCATCAGCTTGCCATGCCAGCGTTCGACAAAACGCCGCACGGCGCTCAAACCCTGGCCCCGCCCGGGATCGTCATAGCGCGAGGCGCCTTCGAATATCGCCAGTCGCAAGGCGGTTAGATCCGACCACTCGCCAGATTGGGCCGCGTATTTCAGGGCCAGGGAGGTGCGAAAGCCGACGCCAAGGTCCATCACAGCGATTTTGACCAGACTTTTGCCGAGACGCCGCCCATAAAAATATTTTTGGATCGCCACATAGCCGACATCCTCGCTATGCTCAGGGATGTTCTGACATACCTCGGACAGCGCCACGACAAAACCATCGATGGCAGCCTGCTCATAATGCAGGTTCTGGGACAGAATCGTCTGGGCCCGCTCGCGTAGGCGATCGACAATGTAGTGAATGTCCTCCGAGCGGGCGATGGGGGTGATTTCCAGCAGCACATCCGAGTGGGCGCTTCGGGAGTACTCGCCATCCGGCCAGAGCGTCGTCAGATCAATGGCGCATAAGCGCTCGGCATGGCGGGAGAAGTCCATGCGATCGAGGTATTTCATCACTTCATCCGAGCGCGGCAACATGAGCACGGGCTCACAGCTGCGCTGCCGGAGGAAACGGGCCAGCACCAGCAACCCCACCATGCCATAGGGATCGACGAAGCGCACTTGTTCTAAATCAATGATCATTTGCCCAGCAGCAAGTCGCGCAGGGCTGTCGAGCTGGCGGACGAGTCGCTCAAAAGTGGATTCGTCCAGCGAGACTGGGGGGAGGAGACGGTGTTCCATGCATCGTTCTCCCGGAGGCTATGCTATTCGAGACTCATCCAATCTGGAATATCGATCCGAAACACGAACCGCTCAAAACGATCGGGCAATATTCTCATCTGTGCACCTGGCCAGCCCTCCCCGACCCGAAGGCGCAGGCCGTCATCGATAACTACATCATCGCCAATAGATACGCCAAGGCGGTCACGGGAACGCCCACCCAAAATGCTATCGCCTGGGCTGAGGGGGAAATTAAGCGCGTCTACGAAAAGAGCTAGCCAGCAGGAGTGGGACGGCTCGAGATGTCGTAGATCGTCGGGCAGGCACGCAGAAAAATCGTTAGCCATAGGAGGGTGACCACAATAATAACCCAGGCGTCGTCGAGGCCGCCTATCACAAAGGCTATGAGGCCGTTGGTGGTCAAGCTCGCGACCAGAGCCCAGATGATCGAGGCAATCCAACGCATGCCCACGGCCCTTTCAGTGGCACAAGCGTCACTAAGAGGGACCACATCCCCTGCCGATTGTCACTCAGGAGCAACAACCTTTCGGTCCATGCAGTCGCATTCCAGGAAAGCACCGCGAAAAAAACCCCAATGGCTATCTCAGAGGACTGACGCGGATGGGGGAAACGACCAGCCAATGTCTCCCCCTCATGCCGCGCCGATGGCGCATTGGTACCGTGAGTTTAGTAAACCGTGCGAAACGTTTTCAGGGCCCCCCCTTAATATTCCTCAACGACCGTTTCTGGGTAAGTTGGCATCACCCGGGGAGATTTCACCCAGGCCTCGATTTTGTGTTGCAACTCTTGCAGTTCACCCTCAGAGAAGTCTTGCATCTGTCGATGCAGGAATTTTTTCGGATCACGTCCCTCGGTGAAGTCAAGGGCGCGCCGTTTATCGGCATTTTGAAAGATGAACCCCTTGTTTCTCCTGATGGGTCTATCCTGAGGCTCTCGTTCTATCATGCTTCCTAATTCTCCTAGCCTCCTTTCCAACACCAGCCCTGACCCGGGCTGGAAGGGGAGGGCGATCGCTCACCCTTCAGAAGAACGGCCGATGCGCTGCGTTTCCCAATCCCGTATACTACAGTGCAGACAGTAATGCCCAAGACTGGGCGGCACAAAGCTGTATGAAAGCGACCTTCTTCGTATAAAGGGAAAAAACTCTAACACGCCATTTCACGTTTGTCAAACCTCGGATGTTCAATTATAATAGCCCCATAGGGTGCCTTGATAATAGGGTAATCCCTCGTGTACGAGGCGCCAGAGGAGCAGCTAGGTATGGAACGAACTCGATTTCAACCGCTAGATGCCTTGGTGCACCCACGTTTCGCCGCCATTCCAACCTTTATGCGTCTGCCGCATATCCCAGATCCTCAAGAGTTGGACATCGCTCTGGTTGGGGTGCCTTTTGACGGGGGCACGACCTACCGGGCTGGTGCCCGCCTTGGACCTCGGCATATCAGGGTGCAATCGGCGCTGATTCGGCCCTATCATCCGAACTTGAAAATCAACCCTTTCGAACGTCATCGCATCGCCGACTACGGAGATATCTCCGTCAATCCACTGTCGATCGAAGACACCTTCCGGCGCGTTGAGGTCGCGATTGAGGAGTTGCTGGTCCACAGTGTGCGACCGATCTCTGTCGGTGGTGACCATTCCGTCGCCCTGCCGATTTTACGCGCCATGGCTAAACATCATCCGGCCCTGAGCGTCATTCATTTTGACTCACATTCTGATACCTGGGATGAATATTTCGGCTCGAAGTATTCGCATGGAACCCCCTTCCGCCGCGCCATTGAGGAGGGATTGATCGATCCCACGCGAATGCTGCAGGTGGGTTTGCGAGGTCAGGTGTACGGCGAGGAGGACTTTGACTTCGCTCGCAGCAAGGGTATCGAATGGATCTCCACCGAGGACATCTTCGAGCATGGAGTGCCGTGGGTGATCGAGCGCTTTCGGCGCTTCGAGGGAACCCCTTGTTATCTAACCTTCGACATCGATGTCGTCGACCCAGCGTTCGCGCCGGGGACTGGCACGCCGCAGGTCGGAGGGCCTACCAGTCGAGAAATTATCGCCCTCATCCGGGGTTTACGGGGCCTCGACTTCATCGGGGCAGACCTCGTCGAAGTTTCGCCCCCGTATGATAGCGCTGAGATCACGTCCTTACTAGCGGCCAACCTACTGTTCGAGTTCTTGTGCCTGATGTAAACCGGCTACCATCCTTCTGCTAGGGGAAAACGCTGCTCCTGCCTCTCCGTTACGACCACTGGAAGATGATCTCTGGCTGATCGCTGAAAATGAGTTCATTGTACTTGAACATGGAGCTTTGTCATGCAGCATCTCTGGGCCCCCTGGCGCATGGAGTATATTTTGGAGGCCGACGAGCACTCCCCAGACGGATGTATTTTTTGCTTGCTCCCCCGTGCCCAAGCCGACCGTGACAACCTCATCTTGCGGCGTGGTCGGCGGGTCTTCGTCATCCTCAACAAGTTTCCTTATAACCCGGGCCATCTGCTGCTGGTGCCCTATACCCATACGGCCGAACTCGACGACCTCGTGCCTGACGAACTAACCGATCTCATGCTCGAGTTGCGCCGGGCGGTTGGCTATCTCCGGCGGGGGATGAATCCTGATGGCTACAACGTCGGCATCAACCTCGGTCGCACGGCTGGCGCGGGCATACCCGGACATGTGCACTATCATGTCGTGCCGCGTTGGGATGGGGATTATAATTTTATGCCGATCATTGCCGAGACCAAGGTCATTCCACAGCATCTGTTGCGAACCTATGATCAGTTAGCCCCACTCTTCCAGGAGGCGGAGCGGTCGGATCCTGCGTGAAAAAAGCTACAACAGCAATAGGAACACCTTAAATGGACCTGAAAGGATGCTTACCTTCAGTGGAAAGGAGCACTGGGCGGGAAGGAAGGGGGTACCTCTGACGAAGGAGCATGCGTCCGCAAGGAATTTTCGCTTCAGGGATATCCTGTCCGCTGGGACAAGATCCCTGAAGCGTTCAGGGTTTACGGTTCGTCACCGACGAGCCTATGAGGGCCGACCTCAGGAAAGAGCCGAGGGGGCACAGGCGAAACCGCCCGTTTCAGATGAGGGAGAGCTGAAACGAGAGATCAACTGACGTGTTTGGACGGCCTGACACCTTGGGCATGGCAGCACCTTGCCCCCGTTCCGGGCCAGCAACAGCTTTTCAAAAATATGTCCACACCCTTGACACTCGTACTCGAAAATTGGCACCGTCTTCCCTTCGCGTGCTCAATGCGTCCTGACATTCTGCACGGCTATACTGAATGCCATGCCTTACGGCACCTTACCACTCCAGAATTTCGAGCTCGATTTTACGCTTGATCTTGGCGCCAGACGCTCCGAGAATAACACGGATGGCCTCCGCAATCCGCCCCTGCTTGCCAATCACCTTCCCAACATCTTCCTTGGCTACTCGCAGCTCAACCACGGTCGTCCGCTCTCCATCCACCTCCTTCACCTCCACTGCATTCGGATAGTCGACAATAGCCTTCACAATCGTCGTCACCAAGTCCTTCATCATTGCCCTTCCCCTCTGGAGAGACCTCGTTCCGGGATATCCTTCTATAATCTTAACATGCGCTGACGCCCGAAGCTACAGCTATTTTTGTCATGAAAATGAAAATAGAGGTCACTTGATAGAATCTTAGTAACGCGCCACCTTCTCAGCACTGAAGCTCACTACGCCTCTTGGACCCGGCACACCGAGACCGCAACAGACTCGTTTGCGCAACATGGGAAGGGTGCGGTTCATCCTCATCTATATTGACACCCAAGACGTCAGTGGTGTTCCATCGTTCACCGTCAACCGTCGTGGCTTCATTATACGCAGAGTCGCTAGTGTACCTGCACTACTGATCGCGAGGGGCGGCCGCGCAGAGGCGCAAGTCTCCAACTATAGCGAGGTGAGGTGTGTGACTAACGATAACTGAGCTTGTTGGTAATGTGATACTACGACTAAGCGTTGTCAAGGTACATACAGAGACGGCGCTAACAATGATGCGTCTGGAGTGTTTCATAGGCGTTCGTCAACCTAGCGGGTGCGCCATCGATACCGCCGAACCTGCCTTGATGGACTGAAATGGGTTTGAAACGGGTCCATCCTCGTGCTCCGAGCACATTGGCAACCAACGTGCTTGCATCAGGCTCTGTCCAACGATCATACAAGGGCATATAAACGGGTCTAGCGATCCGGCGTCATACTCTGCTTGACAGATTACCGAGAGTAGGCTATCTCTAACGCCCATAGAATCTCTCGGCTTGCTATGGAGGAGGGGACGCCATGAGTACGATTTCGGTCGACTCCGAAACAGACGCGTTGATCATCGTCGATGTGCAAAACGATTTCTGTCCGGGCGGCGCCCTTGCGGTCCCACACGGCGATGAAGTAGTTCCAGTCATCAACCGGCTCTTAGAGCATCGCTGGCTGTCGGTGGCAACCATGGATTGGCATCCCGCCGATCATTGTTCCTTTGAGTCCCGAGGAGGCCCATGGCCTCCACATTGCATACAGCAAACAGCAGGAGCGGAGTTGCACCCCGAGTTAGATGCCCCCAAGGTGCAGCTTGTCATCACCAAGGGGTCTCACCCCGATCAAGAGGCCTATTCGGGTTTCCAGGGTACCAATCTGGCGAAAATCCTCCGGGACAAGGGAGTACACCGGGTAGTAGTGTGCGGGATTGCGACAGACTATTGCGTGCGAGCCACGGCCCATGACGCCCTTCACGAAGGTTTTGAGGTGTTGGTGCTCGAAGATGCGATTCGCGGTGTTGAAGTGCATCAGGGAGATTGCCAGCGTGCCATAGTGGAATTGCGCCAGGCAGGAGCAGAGATGGTTGTCTCTTCGGACCTCAGTTTTGACTAGCGGCCACACCTCAACGGTCACCTCCTCTCTCTGCGTCTCGTCTTCCTGACTGTAGGGAGGCGACAGGACATAATCGACGACAGCGAAAAAATCTCTCTGGCGCTCTCGGTTAGAAAAATGCCTGCGGTACGAATGGTTGATTGGTCTCCTGAGACCAACGATCGATGTCTCAGCCCTCTTCGGTGTGGATGAACAAATCAGGCTGCACAGTGGTCACCTCGCGTGCAGCAACGGCGGCGATGGCATTGACAGAGAGCTTCGATCCAGCTACGGCACGTGGGTTCTTGGCGATCAGCCGTTTGGCAAGGTCGTGGGCCGTCTCCATAAGCATCTCCGGGACCACGAGACGATTGATCATGCCCCACGAGTGCAAATCCTCGGCGGTGTATCGGTCGCCGGTGATGATAACCTCCTTGGCCCGTGCGATCCCAATCATACTCACCAAACGACTGGTCGTGCCAATGCCCAACGGCACCCCGAGATCGACCTCTGGCAGCCAGAATTGTGCCCCCGGAACCGCCAGGCGAAAATCACACGACAGCGCTAACCCCCATCCACCTCCGATGGCGTAGCCGTTGATGGCGGCAATGCTGACCTGTTCTAGGTTCTCGAATAATGGAAATGTGCGCCCGATGAGCCGGGCCCGACGGTTGCGCGCCAGAGCGAATAGGCGCTGACGTTCGGCGGGATCGGTGACGCCCTTCACCATACTCAAATCGGCACCGGCGCAGAAACTGTTGCCGGTGCCCGTCAGTATGACTGCACGAGAGCCGGCGTCGTCACGCAATGACAGAACAATTTGCTCGAACTCGCTCAGCATCTCTTCATTAATCGGGTTGCGCTTTTCCGGCCGATTCAACGTGACTACCGCGATCTTATCGTCTCTGTCCACCAAGAAGTTCTGATACATCTCCTTGCCTCCCCTGTCCCAACACGTTGATTGCGCCGCTTGCGGCCTTTCGCTCCCTGACCGGCCTACCGATACTACCGGCATTCATGGGATTATTCAAGCTAGGCTCCCTCGTACTGGGCCGCCACCAGGCACTTTGGGATGGATAACGCTGAGGAGTTAGTGGGAGGCTGGAGGCATGTTGGCCTGAATCATGACGACGTTTAACATGCGTCCCGAACGGGGTCCTTCCCGACGGTAGGAATAGAACCATTCTGGATGGCTGGCCGTGCAGAGGTTGGCCGACCATACCTGCATAGATGGAACGCCGGCGGCGCAGAGTTGCAGAAGAATCGCCTGTTGGAGATCAAGATACAGGTGTCCCGGACGGCTGGGTCGATAGACCGCGACGTCAGCGGCAAACTGGGCTAGGAACGGTTCGGCACTGGCAGCGTCGACTTCGTAACAACATCGGCCGATCCCCGGCCCAATGGCGGCGAACACAGCCTGAGCCGACACATCGAACTCGTTACACATGATAGCGATGGCGGCAGGTACAACTCGTGCCGCTGTCCCCTTTCGGCCCGTGTGCACAATGCCCACAGCCGGCAGACTCGGGACAGTAAGGACAACGGGGAAGCAATCCGCGGTGATGACGGCCACGGGGAGATGAGAGCGATTGGTGATCAAGCCATCCCCTGGTGTGCCCCGCACGAGCGGTAAGTCACTCGCCTCGGTTAGGACAATGACCCGATTGCCATGTACTTGCCGGAGTGTCAGGAGATCGTCGAGATCGAAGCCGACTGCTTGACCAAATCGGGCACGATTTTGGAGGACGCATGCGCGGCTGTCGCCGGTCCCAAACCCTAGATTAAGGGAGGCATAGGGCGACTTACTACCCCCCCCAAGGCGGGTGCTAAAGGCATGCATGATGACTCCAGGCTGACACATGGGCCCACAGGCAAGAAAGGGTACTTCATGCATGGTATCGAGCGGGAAAGCGGTCATCTTAGCAGCAGGCCTCACGCACATGTCCAGGAAAGGTATTGAGGACCTGTCTCAAAGCGGCATAACACGAAGGGTCGGCAGCTCTGTCGTTGTGCTCGCAGCGAAGTCATCCCTGTGGTCGATGCAGCCCCCCTAAGGCAGCGGTTCAGGGAGAAATGGGGCTAAGAAGCGATCGGCGCGGAGGGAGCCCCACCGAGCCCCCTCCGTTGCATCTGTCTGCCTGACTCAGTAATCGTGCGGCTTCGCCGCTTAGGAGGCCTGCGAGCGCTTACGCAGGAAAGTCGGGATCTCCAAGCTTTTATCATCCGACACTGGCGCGGTAACCCGCTCCCGGAAGCGCTCATTTGCGCCTGTACGGCGGATTACCGGGGCAGCTGCACCATTGCCTACCAATTGTGGGTCGGGTTGCGGCTGGGCGAGCTTTGTCTTTTTCGTGGGCAGCACCAGTGGGATCGTCGCAGTAGCCTCCTTGGGATAGCCAAAGCCGGTGGCGATCACGGTCACCCGAATCTCGGCCTGCATGTTCTCATCGATCACCGATCCGAAGATAATCTGCGCGTCTTCGTGCGCCACTTCCTTGATGATTGAAGAGGCTTCATTGACTTCGAACAGTGTCAAATCAGGTCCCCCGGTGATGTTGATCAGCACTCCCCGCGCCCCTTCGATCGACGATTCTTCCAATAATGGGCTGGAGATGGCTTTCTGCGCCGCCTCGACGGCTCGGTTCTCGCCACGAGCGACGCCTGTCCCAAGCAGCGCCATACCCATTTCTGACATGATGGTTTGGACATCGGCGAAATCCAAGTTGATGAGGCCGGGGATGGTGATCAAGTCGGAAATCCCCTGCACCGCTTGGCGTAGGACATCGTCGCAGATACGGAAGGCATCGCGCAGCGAGGTCTGCTTGCCCACGACGTTGAGTAATCGTTGGTTAGGAATGGTGATGATCGTATCGCAGGTGCTCCGGAGTTCACGTAAGCCCGCCTCCGCCTGTACGAGGCGTCGTTTGCCCTCAAACAGAAAGGGTTTGGTCACCACTGCCACTGTCAGGCAGCCCTTGTCCTTGGCTATACTCGTCATCACTGGGGCCGCGCCCGTCCCTGTCCCGCCCCCCATGCCGGCAGTGACGAAGACCATGTCTGCTCCATCGAGAATCCCCGAGATCCGATCGAGATCCTCTAACGCGGCACGTTTACCGATTTCGGGGTTAGCTCCGGCCCCCAACCCCTTGGTCAGCTGGCTACCCAACTGGATTTTGGTCGGCGCCAGGCTCGAGCTGAGCGCCTGCAGATCGGTATTGGCGACGATGAACTCGACCCCGTCAACATGCGCTTGAATCATCGAATTGATGGCATTCGTCCCACCACCACCGATACCGACCACTTTAATTTTTGCAGGAGCATTAGCCTCTTCGTTTAACTCGAACATAAAGTTCCCTCCTTCGATAGCCATTGGATGATTGCAGTTCAATCACATGATACGATCCCTACCCCTTTCTGCTCATGAGATGCACGAAACCGCCTTGGCCACAGAGAAGATCACCAGAAGTTCGCGCACTCTCCAGCCTTGTTTCCCATCAAGCTGTTCTAAGAGATTGAGGTTGTGGCCACGTGTGGCAAGCATCCTTCTTCCCGTGGTAGCCTTGTCTTACTCGGGTGCCGACGCGTAGCTGCCTACTCGAAGTATCGCTGAACCCATGCTGTCATGCGATGGAATGCCCCGCTGAGCCCTCGGTGATTGGCATAGTACGTCTCACCTGCCAGCAGCCGGTCCCTGCCGAATAGGGCAAGACCTACGCCGGTTGCGTACATCGGAGTGTTGACAAGATCGGTCAAGCCACTGATCTGGGCGGGCAGCCCCAGACGGACAGGCATCTCGAAAACCGCTTCGGCAGCCTGCGTCATACCCGGCATGACCGCGGCTCCGCCCGTGATCACCACTCCAGCGGACAAACTCGCGTGTAACCCTTGTTCTTGGATATGCTGCCAGGCAAGAGCGAAGATTTCCTCAACACGGCACTCGATGATCTCCCCGATGAGTTTGTGCGGGATCGGCTGGATCGCCTTAGCCCCTAGGCCCTGCACGGCAATCATGTCACCAGTGTCGATGAGTGACTGTAAGGCACGCCCATACTGCCGTTTGATGCGCTCGGCCTCCGTCACAGGCGTGCGCAGGCCCACCGCCAGATCATGCGTAACATGGTTGCCCCCCACCACTAGGCTGGAAACGTGCCGCATGGTTCCCGCTCCATACACGGCAATCTCAGTCGTCCCGCCACCGATGTCGAGGAGCGCGACCCCCATGTCGCGTTCATCCGGTGTAAGTACCGCCCTTGCCGACGCCAACGGCTGCGCAACGATCGCCTGAACCCCAAGCTTGGCCTGATCCAACACCTTTCTGAGCATCTCAATGGCAGGCCTCGAGGCGGTGATCACCTGTGCCGACACACCGAGCTTCGTTCCCATTCTCCCAATTGGATTAGCGAGCCCGGTCTCCTCATCCAATCGATATTGGATGGGCATGACGTGTAAGGTTTCCTGCTGATCCGACAGCGTCTGTGACCGCGCCATCTCGATCACTTGCTGCATGTCTCTGGGCGTCACCTCCTTTGCTGCTAACTCCATGGACACCTCTGTTGTGAGGCCGTCTACCTGACCGCCCCCGATACCGACGTACACCGCGTCGAAGCGTGCTCCGGCCATCATTTCTGCATCTTCAACAACCTTGAGAATGGTCTCGACCGTGCTGTTGATGTCGACGATGGTTCCCTTCCGCAAGCCTTTCGAGGGCCGGCTGCCGATGCCGATGATCTCCAGATCGCCCTCTAGGGTGACCTCGCCAACGACAGCGCTGACCTTGGTTGAACCGAGATCCAGCCCGACCACTTGATTATTGTACTTGCCCACTGTCCCCTCCCCTCCTCTGTAGTCGGCCGGCACCTTGGGTCGTCCGTGCAGTCGTCTTGACGATGATTTGATTGTCAACGGAGACATCTACATACTCGGCGCGTCGCGCCCTGCTCCGCAGCGCCTCATCAAGAACTGGGAAAAAGGCCAACTTTTGGTCAATCCCGACCAGATTGTGGCCCACGATC
Organism: bacterium; assembly: GCA_046727435.1. Lineage (GTDB taxonomy): Bacteria > Tectomicrobia > Entotheonellia > J063 > CAVPRW01 > CAVPRW01. Next base: position 25,423 of record JBKPCR010000485.1, read on the forward strand.
AACTTCCCCCGTGGCGTCCGGACCAGGAAACGCTCCGCGTTGATAATGTCGATGTGCGAAATGACGGTATCGCGAAAGAATGGGCTGTTATGGGCTTGGTGGAGCAGACGAAGGCCAGCATGAATGGCCGGGTCTGTCAACCGTTCCCCCAGCGCTGCTGGGTGGGACAATCTGGCCACGAGTCGCGGGAGATTGGCCGCCTCAGCAGGAGTGGCTTGGCTCAGGAGATACCCCTCACCATCGATCAAAAACCCGTTCCCGCTCTCGAGAATGGCCATCGGACGCCTTTCGTAAACGATAACCTCCAGCTCATTGGGGTAGACGCGCCGCACCAACGCCTCCCGAATCCACGGGTGTTGCATGATCTGCGTGCGGACGCGCTCGACGTTAATGCGAAACAGACTTGTCCCGCCGGCGATCTGAGCCAGTTGGATAAGCTCTGCTTGGGGCACATGCTCGGCGCCATAGACACGAACCGCGACGACATGGAAGGCGGCATGATCGCGGATGAACCAGAAGAAGCCCCCCCCAAGTAACATCGCCAGCCCCAGACTCGGCGCCAGCCAGCTGATCAGGCGCATCGGCCAGGGGATACGGGGTCTGACCTGCGGAATCACCCTTTTACTCCCCCACAATGCGCACCTCCTCCTCAAGGAGTATGCCTGTGTGCACCAACACGTGGCATTTCACATAATCGATCAGCGCCAAGACGTCCACCACCGACGCCTTACCGCAGTTGACGATGAAGTTTGCATGCTTAACGGAGACCTGGGCATCTCCGATGCGATAGCCCTTCAGCCCCAGTTGGTCAATGAGATGCCCGGCACGTTCTCCAGGAGGATTCTTGAAGATCGAACCCGCGTTCGGGTAGGACAGTGGTTGCCTGTCTCGGCGACGGCGATACAGTTGGCGCACCTCCTCCCGCACCTCCAACGGGTTGGCGCGCTCTGCCCGCAGAGTGGCCCCCAGAACGACGCTGTGCTCAGGCAATGCGGCGAAACGATAGCCTACCACCACCTCCTCCGGTCTGACACTGACCATCTCACCTGTTGACAGCAAGAGTCTCACACACTCGACAACATCCCAGATGGCTCCGACCTCAGTCCCGGCATTCATCACGACGGCGCCTCCCAGGGTTCCAGGGATACCCACAGCAAATGATAGCCCTCTGAGACCGTCGCGAATCGCGCGATGCAGGACACGGGTGAGGGGAACTCCGGCGCCGACCCGTACATGGACAAGATCCCCAGGGTGCATCTCCTGCTCCTGAAATGGAGCCCGCGTGGACACCTGGCTTAAGGCATCATGCAACGACACCACGAGACCGCGAATTCCACCCACGCGTACGATCAGATTTGAACCATTGCCCAACCAGGTCAACGGCACTCCATGGGCGGTGGCGCAGGCCATGACCGCTCTCACCTCGTCAACATCAGCTGGCATGAGCAAGAGGTCCGCTGGCCCGCCAATGCGCAACGAAGTATAACGCGCCATCGGGGCACCCTCATAGCGCCGGCCACGCATCCAGGCGAAGGCGCGGCGCAGGGATTGTGGAGACCAAGTACTGGCCCCAACGCTCACGCGGCTTCCCCTTCCTGCAGGGCCTTCAGGACCTGTTCGCCTATCTTCCAGATATCTCCCGCGCCCAGGGTCAACACCACATCGCCGGCGCGAGCGTGCCGCAGCATCTCGGCAATCAGCTCTTCTCTGTGTGGCAGGAACAGAGCCTGTGGATGCCCAAGCGCCTGGACCCCTTCCCAGATCAGGGTAGCACTCACACCCGGAATGGGCGGTTCTCCTGCGCCATACACTTCAGTCAACAGCAGCACATCCGCGGCCAGCAGCGGTGGGCAGAATTCCTGCCAGAGTGCTTGCGTGCGGGTATAGCGATGCGGCTGGAAGAGAGCCACCAGCCGGCGGTCGGGCCACACCAGGCGGGCTGTGCGCAAGGTAGCGTCGATTTCGGTCGGATGATGACCGTAATCATCGACAACGGTAATCCCACGCGCTTCACCCTTCACCTCGAACCGGCGGTGGATGCCACTGAAGTCGTGCAGCGCCTCTCGAATACAGACAAAGGGAATATCCAATTCCACCCCTGTAGCGATCGCAGCCAGGGCATTGCGAATGTTGTGCAGGCCAGGAATATTCAGCACGACCGAGCCCAGGTCTTTGCCATGCCGCATGGCAACAAACACACTGCCGAGTCCCTGCATTCGGACCTCGCGCGCCGAGTAATCAACGTCACCGTGTAGGCCGTAGGTGAACACCTTTTTGGCCAGACAAGGGAGGATGGCACGGATATTCGGTTCGTCAGCGCAGACAACACAGAACCCATAGAACGGCACTTTGTTCAAGAATTGACCGAAAGCCGTCTGAATCTCCGCCAGATTCTGGTAAAAATCGAGGTGCTCGCGGTCGATAGTGGTCACAACCGCCACCATCGGATTCAATTTGAGAAACGAGCCGTCGCTTTCATCCGCCTCCGCCACCATGAATTCGCCTTGGCCGAGCTTCGCATTGCCCCCCAGGCTATTGAGGCGACCACCGATGACGAGCGTGGGGTCAAGCCCCCCCTTGGCCAGCACCGTCGCGATCAGTGAGGTTGTGGTCGTCTTGCCATGACTCCCGGCGACCGCCACACCATATTTCATGCGCATCAGCTCGGCAAGCATCTCGGCACGTGGGATGACAGGGATCTTGCAGGCTTTGGCTGTCACCACCTCAACGTTCGTTGCGGTCACCGCCGACGACACCACGACTACATCGGCCTGTGCCACATTCTCCGCCTGGTGCCCTGTGCAGTAGTGCACTCCAAGGCGCGCCAGTCGACGGGTGATCTCCGAGTCGGCGAGGTCGGAACCGCTTATGGCATAGCCCAGATTGTGTAACACCTCGGCGATACCACTCATCCCAATGCCGCCGATGCCGACGAAGTGGATGCGCTCGACTTTGCGAAACATCGTCACTCCTTATGTGCGGCAGAGTTGGAGACAGAGGTGGGCCACTTGCGTGGCGGCATCGGGCTTTCCCAACGCCAGACAGCGTGCCGCCATGACGGCAATTGCCTCGGGATGCGATAAGTAGTGCCGAATCCGTTCGGCCAGGAGGCTGCCACTCATTGTCTGATCCTGAATCAACTCGGCGGCCCCAACGGCCGCCAAGGTGCGTGCATTATGCTCCTGGTGGTGATGGGTGGCATAGGGGAACGGCACCAACATGGCAGCCTTGCCGGTCACCGTTAATTCGGCGATGGTCGTGGCACCAGCCCGACAGATCACCAAATCGGCGGCGCCGTACTCCTGCGCCATATCCTGAATGTAGGCGTGGACCACCCCAGGGTATGACTCCTTGGCGTAGGTGGCCTGGGCGATGGCAAAATCGCTTGACCCGGTCTGATGCACAATCCACAGGTGCTCCCGAATGTCGGCCAGTTGCGGCAGCGCCTCCAGTACCGCGACATTGAGATGATGGGCTCCTTGGCTGCCGCCAAACACGAGGAGGTGAAAGCGTCCGTTGGGCTTGTGTCCGCGGCCACGCACCTGACAGATCGCCGGTCTGACCGGGTTGCCCGTCACCACAGCCTTGCCTTGAGGGAAATGGGCCACCGAGGCCTCAAATGACACCGCGACGCGGTTGACGACACGGCCCAGCAGCCGATTCGTCAAGCCTGGGAGAACATTTTGCTCATGGATGAGACGCGGAATCCCGAGGGCGCCCGCCGCCAGCAGCACAGAACCGGACACGTAGCTCCCCAGGCCCAAGATCACCTGTGGCTGCACGCGACGTAGTACTCGAACGGCCTCGCCGAACCCCTGCAGAAGATGCCCCATGGCTACCAGCTGCTCTCGCCATTGCCGACGTGCCAGCCCAGAGGAGGTGATTTCAAAGTGACGATAGCCTTCACGCGCTACAATGTCGCGTTCTAACCCTCCACGCGACCCGATGAACATAATCCTGGCCCGTGGGTCCCATCGCTTTAGTTCCTGGGCCACGGCAATGCCGGGATAGAGGTGTCCACCTGTTCCACCTCCGACGATGACGATGCGCATGGTCTCCTCGCAAGCCTTTATGTGGTGGTCTGCCTCGCTATCTCGGGACGCTGAGGATGGATCGCTTCTGAAGGGCGCTTCAGTGTCGGGAGCCGGGCTGAAATGCCCAGCAGAATTCCCACTGCTATGTGCGTGACCACCAGTGAGGAGCCTCCATAGCTCACAAATGGGAGCGGCAATCCTTTCGTGGGAAGAAAGCCCACAACCACCGCCACGTTCATCACCGCTTGCAGGACGACCATGCTGGTAATTCCGGCAGCAAGGTAACGCGCAAACAGGTCTTGTGAACGCCCAGCCACCGCCATGCCATGCCAGAGCAGGATGCCGAAGCAACCGAGGATGGCGATGCAGCCAATAAACCCAAATTCCTCACCGATGACGGCGAAAACGAAATCCGTGTGTGCCTCGGGTAAGAAGAACAGCTTCTGCTTGCTCGCTCCGGGACCTACACCCACGACCCCGCCATTTCCGAAAGCCAACAGCGATTGCACGATTTGGAACCCCGCATCCAGACGGGTTGCCCAGGGGTCCCAGAACGCCAGCAAACGCCGCCAGCGAAACCCAACATGGACGAGTGCCAAATAGAGGAATGGCAGGGTTACGACCAGCAAGCTGACTATATGACGCAGTGGCACCCCACCGATGAATAATACGATCACGGCAATTTCCAGCAGGAGTACCGCCGTCCCGAGATCAGGTTGTAAAAGTGTACCCAGAAAGAGCATGCCGATAATCCCAGCCAGGAAGAGATCATGGCGGTTAAATTGGCCACGCCAAGACTGCTGCGCTGCGAGTCGATCCGCTAGGTAGAGAACTAAGCTGAGCTTGCCGAGTTCAGCTGGCTGAAAGCTGAAGCGCCCAACCTGTAGCCACCGTCTCGCTCCTCCTGCCTCTTTGCCAAGCGCTGGCACGAAGACCGATCCCAGAAGAATCAGCGTTATCACGAGATTCAGAGGGACCCAGCGCTGGAGCTGGCGATAATCGATTTGCACCGCCACCAACATAGCCAACACTCCGAAGATCGCAAAGAGCATCTGGCGTCTGAGAAAGAAATAAGGGTCTTGATAGCGGTCCATCGCTACAATTGCACTGGCGCTATAAACGGAAACAACGCCGAACCCCGTAAGCAAGAGGGATGCCAGCAGAATGAACGGGTTGCAACGTTGCAACCGGACCATAGACGACCTCTAAATTCTGAATTCACCGGGCTTCAGTCGTGCTTCAAGCCGTGGCTACGGAGCCGTGCCCGCCAACGAGCTCTAGCGCAGCTTCAACGTGCTCAAACTGAGGAGGGCCAGGACAATAGCAACGATCCAGAAGCGCACAATAACTTTCGATTCTTTCCAACCTTTCTCTTCAAAGTGATGATGCAACGGGGCCATCCGAAAGATGCGCTTACCTGTTAATTGAAATGAGCCGATTTGCAGCAACACCGATAGGGCTTCGATGAAAAAGATGCCACCCACCAGAGGCAGTAATAACTCATGTTTGACCAGCACCGCCATTGTGCCAAGAGCACCGCCGAGCGCCAGGCTGCCGATATTGCCCATAAAAACATCTGCGGGGTAGGCATTGAACCACAAGAACCCCAAACTGGCCCCGATCAGTGCCCCTCCAAAAATGGCGATCTCGCCTCCACCTTTGACATAGGGGATCAGGAGGTAATTGGCGAACTGAGCATGCCCGGCCACATAGGCGATAACTGTAAAGGCGAAGGTGGCGATAATCAGCGGTCCGGTAGCGAGACCGTCGAGACCGTCTGTCAGGTTGACTGCGTTGCAGGTCCCCACCATAATGAAGACAATCAACGGGATATACCAGATGCCGATATCCGGCGTCACTTCCTTGAAGAAGGGCACAGTGATCTGCGTCGCCACAGACGGATCCTCAGAATAGAAGTACATAAAGGATGCCAGGCCACCAGCGACCACTGTCTGGGCCAGCAGTTTTTCCCCAATCCGCATCCCTTGACGCCGCACCCCTGCCAACTTCAGCCAATCATCGACAAATCCAATGGCCGCAAACGCGAAGGTTGCACTCAACAAGAGCCAGACAAAGCGATTGGTCAAATCGCTCCAGAGGACCGTTGGAAGGCTCAGCGCCATCAGAATCAACACCCCCCCCATGGTGGGGGTACCGGCCTTCAGTTGGTGCGATTTAGGTCCATCCCCTCGAATTGTCTCGCCAATTTGATAGCGACGTAATTGCCGGATGACCCATGGCCCGAGGATGAGACTGATGATCAATCCGGTGAGAATGGCGTAGGCGGTACGGAAGGTAAGATATCGGAAGACATTAAAGCCAGGGACGATCGAGTGCAGAGGATACAGGAGGTGATAGAACATATGTCGTCCTTCCCGGCCGTGGCGAAACCCGCCATGCTGTTCAGTCATCGTGAGCTGTAAAATAGAGGTCTTGCTCTCTCAACTCAATGCGGAGCCGGCGACGTCGGCGTATAGCCAAAGTCCCGTAAGGCTTGCGTGACAATCTGCCGATCGTCGAACGAGAAGCGCGCGTCACCAACGATTTGATAAGTCTCGTGTCCCTTACCGGCGATGAGCACCACATCACCAGCCTGTGCCAGCCCAATGGTTTCATGAATGGCACGAGCACGGTCCTCAATGAGGCGATACTGAGACGCGCAACCGATTTCGCGAAATCCTACCTCGATGGCGCGAATGATTGCCATCGGCGCCTCCGTGCGTGGATTATCGGAGGTGATCACAGCCATGTCGGCGTACTGAGCTGCCACCCGGCCCATGCGCGCCCGTTTGTTGCGATCGCGGTCGCCTCCCGCACCGAAAACAACAAGAACTCGACCGGTCGCGATGCCACGGGCAGCCTGGAGGACATTGCGCAGGGCGTCATCGGTGTGCGCATAATCCACCAACACACTGAACGGTTGGCCCCCATCAACGCGCTCAAACCGGCCCGGCACCGTGTGTAGACGGGCAATGCCCTGGACTGTTTGTTCGATCCCCAAGCCAAGCCCCTTCGCCGTTGCCAATATCCCCAAGATATTATAAACATTATGGCGACCGATGAGTTGCGAACGCACGGTGACGGGTTGTGGCGCCATACGCACCGTGAGGTCGATCCCGCTAGCATCCATCGCCAGATGCTCGACGCCGACGTCGGACGCCGGCGAAAACCCGTACGTGATGACCGCAGCGGGCGTTTCGTGAATCAGTTTCTCCCCAGCAGGATCATCGTAATTCAGCACCGCGACTCCGGGTTGATACGTCGTAAATAGCTGCGCTTTGGCAGCAAAGTATGCCGCCATATCGGCATGATAATCGAGGTGGTCTTGAGTCAAGTTGGTGAACAGAGCCGCTGCGAACTGACAGCCCCATACCCGATGCTGAGCTAAGGCATGCGACGAGACCTCCATGACACAGTCGGACACGCCGGCGCCAACCATCTGCCGCAGCATGCGCTGGATATTCTCGGCCGCCGGCGTGGTCTGATCGGCAGGCCGCTCGTGGCCAGCGTAACGATACGTCACCGTACCGATCACTCCTGGGGTCAAACCATGGGCGCGTAATACTGCTTCCAGCAGGTATGTTGAAGTCGTTTTGCCGTTCGTACCTGTCACACCGATGAGGCGAAGCTGTCGCGAAGGATGGCCGAAGAAGGCCGCCGCCATGTGGGCTAAGGCATGACGGGTGTCAGGCACGCGTAGGCAGCAGGCCAATGTCGTGGTAGTCAGGTCGAGCGGTCGGTCGACCACCAGGACGCAGGCACCTTGCGCCAACGCCTGCGCGATAAAGGCATGCCCATCGACTTTCACGCCTGGAATCGCGACAAATGCCCACCCAGGTTGCACTTCGCGGGAATCCGCAGTGATTCCCGCGAGCACACAGCTGGTAGAACCTTTGAGGACTTCGTACCGCAGCCCTGTGATGAGCTCGTTCAACGTCGCCATCCCGCGAGACCCCCTAAATCATGGCGTCATCGGTCCGATTTCTCGGTCTTCTTGCGAGGTTTCCGGGCGTCCTTGGCATCGATGCTCAAGAAGTGGCCCCACACGTATGAGCGCAGTTGGTCTATCATCTCACGCAGCATACCTCGTAGATTCTCCACAAAATTTCCGACGCTCAGTGTGATTGCCGTGCTGCCTGCGGATGGCCTCTCACGCCTCGCGAGCAGCCCTTCCAGGGAACGTGTACGGCTCCCTTCAGGGGGCACACGCAGATAGCGCATCGTCTGTTGAGCAATCGCGCTAAATACCGGGGCAGCAGCGACACCCCCCCAGGCTACCCCCGCCTGTGGTTCATCGATACTGACCAGAATGGTGGCTCGCGGCTGTTCGGCCGGAAGATAGCCGACAAACGAGGCTATGGATTTCTGCGAAGAGTATTTGCCCAGCGCCGCATCAAACTTCTGTGCTGTTCCGGTCTTGCCTGCCACCAGATAGCCATCCACCGCCGCCGCTCTACCGCTCCCCCGTGTGACCACCCCCTGCAAGATGTTGGTAACCTGACGCGCAGTTGGCTCCGAGATGACGCGACGCCCCTGTACTGGTGCAGTTTCACGGATGACTTCGCCGTCCTTGATGACAGCCTTGATTAGGTGTGGCCGCATGAGTATCCCACCGTTGGCCAGAGCGGAAAAGGCGGTCGCAAGCTGCAATGCCGTCACTGCCAATTCCTGACCGATCGACAGCGAAGCTAGCGAAACCTCAGACCACTGTTGCGGTGGCCGCAACAAACCGGAGGCCTCACCTGGGAAATCAATGCCGGTCCGGCTGCCGAGACCGAAGCGGGTCAAGTAGTCGTACAGCCGCTCATTTCCCAAGCGCTGCCCGACTTTAATGGCTCCGACGTTGCTTGATTTCTCAATTAGCTCGCGAAACGTGAGCCAGCTGAATTTCTCATGATCCCGAATGGTAAGAGTCCCCACCTGAATGCTGCCTTGCTCGCCGAAGAACAGGTCATCTGGGCGCACCAACCGCTCTTCAAGTGCGCCTGCAGCCACCAGCGCTTTGATGGTGGAACCCGGTTCAAATGTATCCGTGATGTTGCGTTCGCGCCAGGCCTTTGCTGTCGCCTCGCGAAAAATGTTGGGATCGAAGGCTGCCTCATTGGCTAGCGCCAGAATTTCCCCGGTGAATGGGTGCATCACCACGGCTGTTCCGCCGCGGGCACCCAGGCGGGTGATCTGCGCTCGGAGTTCACGCTCGGCGACAAATTGAATGCGTTCATCGAGCGTCAACACCAGGTCGTGTCCCTGGGGGAGCCTCCGTAGCGCGGCGGAGCGTAGTACGATCGGACGTCCACGCGCATCGCGGTCCAAATTGACGCGCACCGTTTCGCCAGCCAGTGTACTCTCGTAGCCGTGTTCAATGCCCTCTAATCCTGCCTCATCGGTTCCCACAAACCCGATCACCTGCCCGGCCAGGGCGCGCTTGGGATAGAAACGTTGGCTTTCGCTCACGAAGCCGACGCCCTTGAGCCCCAGCGCCCGCAGGGCGGCGGATTCGTCAGGAGGGATCTTGCGTTTGAGCCAGGCAAATTGGCGATCACCTTGCACCTTTTCCTGAATCGTCGTGTCCTTGAGCCCCAAGGGGCGGGCCAGTTGGGTTACCACCTCGGGACTAGCCGAAAATTCACCGGGGTTGATGTAGATCGACTCGCGATCAACGCTGAGAGCAAGCTCGCGCAGCCGTCGGTCGTATATCGTGCCACGCTTGCCGTGCAGTTCAGCGCTTTTCTGATGTTGGCGTTCGGCCAGACCGGATAAGAGATGGTGTTGGAGAACTTGAATGTCGAACAACCGCGCT
>JBKPCR010000486.1:0-18717 GCA_046727435.1 bacterium
CGATCCCTATTCCATCTATGATCGCTTCGATTTTGACATTCCTGTCGGCGTGGAGAACCACGGTCCGCTGGGGTCTTGCTGGAACCGCTACATGGTCCGTGTGTGGGAGATCGAGCAGTCGGTGAAGATCCTGCGCAAAGCACTTGCGGAGTTGCCCGCCGGTGATGTCCAGGAGGCGATCCCCAAGCGGATACGGGTGCCCAAGGGAGAGGTCTATGTCCGGACGGAGACTCCCCGCGGCGAGATGGGGTTTTATCTCATCAGTGATGGCACGGATAGGCCTTTTCGCCTAAAGTGTCGGGCTCCCTCCTTTTCGAACATCAGCGCCATTGAAGCGATGCTGGATAGTAGGACAATGATCGCCGACATTGTGGCGATCGTCGGCTCGGTTGATATCGTACTGTGCGATATCGACCGATAATGACGCCACACAAACCGCCGACCCCGACGACGGGGCGGAGGGGTAATATGGACGAGGTCACAACTATCGAAGCGGGAGAGCGTTCCCGCTCGCGTATGAATGCGAAAGAGCTTGAGCAATTTCTATCTGACCATCGGGGGCAACGGCACGTCGTGATCCTGCAAGACTTCCCCGACCCCGATGCGATTTCAGCGGCGTTCGCTCATCAGTTGATCTCAGCGCAGTTTGATATCGCTGTGGATATCGTCTATGAGAGACGCATTAGTCACCCCCAGAACATCGCCTTGGTGCGCCTTCTCGATCTCGATCTGATCCGCTACAGCGAGGGGTTTGACTTGTCTCGATATACAGGGGCGGTGTTTATCGACAACCAGGGCACGACTACGGGTCTCCTGGAGCCGCTGGCAAAGGCGCATGTGCCAACCCTGATGATCATCGACCATCATGAGCGACAAGAACGTCTGCATGCGGAATTCACCGACATTCGGCGCATCGGTGCGACTGCCACCATCTACACCGAGTACATCCAGGAGGGGTTGCTGACTCTGGATCGGTCTCACCCAGATCACATCAAGTGTGCCACGGCGCTGATGCATGGCATCCGTAGCGAGACCAATGAGTTGATTCGCGCCAAAGAGGACGAGTTCCTGGCTGCGGCATTCCTGAGTTTTTTCTACGATCCGGCACTGCTCTCCGAGATCCTGCGCCAACAGCGCTCGTCGCGCGTGATGGATGTGATTAAGAAAGCGCTCGAAAATCGCACCGTGCTCAGCAACGTCAGCGTCTCGGGAATCGGCTATCTGCGTGCTGAAGACCGCGATGCTATTCCCCAGGGGGCCGACTTCCTCTTGACCGAGGAGAATGTCCACACAGCCATTGTCTTCGGCATTATCATTGATGGCTCACGCGAGGTGCTGAATGGCTCGATGCGGACCTTGAAGCTGACGGTTGACCCAGATGAGTTTCTCAAAGAGACGTTTGGGAAGGATGAGCGTGGGATTTTCTTCGGCGGCGGTCGCCAGCATGCAGGTGGGTTTGAGATTCCGATTGGGTTTCTCTCCGGATCGAGCGAGGATGAGTTTACAAAGTTAAAGTGGCAAGTCTACGATCAGCAGGTTCGACATAAGATCTTCTCCAAAATCGGTGCGGAGCGCAACGGCTAAGTGTATGCAGCTGCTGGTCATATCCCACAGGAGGTGTCCTAGATTATGGGTATGCCGAGTAAGCCGGTTCGCAAGCGCAAACCGCGGCAACTCGCGGTGATCGATCAACAGGGATGTACGGGGTGTGAAGCGTGTATCATTGTCTGCCCTCCAGATTGTATCGAAATCGTACCGGGCCCGGAGCATCCTGATCTGCTGAAAGTCGTCGAGGTGGATTTGGATCGGTGCATTGGCTGCACCCTCTGTGTGCAGTACTGCCCCTGGGAAACGATCGCCATGTACGACTACGATGCAGGAGTAGCTATCGCCCCAAGCCTGACGATTCGTTCCATCGTGCCGGGCCATCAGGCTGCGGCGCTTCAGGAAGCATAATCCTTCCGCACTCCTCACGCCCCCAGAGCCGTGAGCCCATGACCGGCAAGCGCCGGTGCCGCAGTGGCTTGCCGGTCATGGGCTGGCGACCGGTCCCCGAATCTCGGGTCTATCGCCCAGCAGCATTCAACTGGGTCACTTTGTAGGGCGATCAGCCACCCACAGCCATGTCGGACCGTCGGCAACTGACATGCAAAGGTGGGTTAAGTGCAGCAATGTCGATCCGCGGGGTCGAGGTAATCGGGAGGAAACCACGGTCCCGCCCGTGCAGAGGAGAAGGGACCGTGTGAGGTGCGAAGCCTTGCGAAGCCTAACGAGGGGCACCCAGGGCAATCAACCTCAGTTTTCGAGAAAGCCGCGCAAGCGTCGATTCCTCGAGGGATGACGGAGCTTCTCGAGAGCCCGAGCTTCGATCTGCCGCACTCGCTCGCGGCTGAGCTTCAGCTCTTTTCCGATTTCCTCGAGGGTGCGGACCTCCACGTTTCCAAGACCAAACCGTGCACGCAGAATGAACTCTTCCCTGGGCGAGAGGGCCTGCAAGCAGCTATTCAGATATTCGTTCAATTCCTCCTCGATGGCCGCAGCAACCGGGCTGATGAACGTGCGGTCGGGAATGAAATCGCCTAAGCGGCTTTGCCCATCAGCAATAGGGGTTTCCAATGACAGCATCGGCTTCGCGCTCGCTTGCATGGTACGAATCTTCTCGATCGAGAGCTGCAATGCATCGGCCAGCTCCTGCGCCGTTGGTTCGCGCTCCAGGTCCTTGCGGAGATTGTTGGCCATTCGTTTCAGACGCCCCATGCTCTCACTCACGTGCACAGGCATCCGCACGGTACGCGCCTGCTCGGCGATCGCCCTGGCGATCGCCTGCCGAATCCACCAACTGGCATAGGTGCTGAAGCGGAACCCAAGCCGGTGATCGAATTTTTCGACCGCACGCATGAGCCCGATATTGCCTTCCTGGATGAGGTCGAGCAACGGAAGACCACGATTGATATATTTCTTCGCGATCGCCACAACCAATCGCAGGTTAGCATTGACCATCGAGCCCTTAGTCTCATCCAGCTCAGCCAGCACGTACTGCATCGCGGTCCATAACTGCAGGACTTTCTTGGGAGGTAACCGTACGTCACATTGCACTCCAGCTTCTTCCCCATGCTCAATTCGACTGACCCAGCTTCGAACCTCGCGGACCACTTCAGTCACCCAATCTTCAGCCTCGGTGGGGGTGGTTGTCTCGGCCGAAAGGGCTTCGGGCAACTCGGGGCCATATTCCTGCACAACCTCTCGCAGTCGGGCCTTCAATGCCACAATCTGCTTCGCGATGCGCACTTCATCTTCTGGTTTCAGGAGGGGAACAGTACCAGCTTCCTGAAGATACAAGAGAACCGGATTATCCACCCCACTGGCGGTGTTCTCGTCCTCCAGGTCACCCTCGCCTTCCCGAAGCTCCTGGAGCGCCGGAGTATCGGGCATGAGATCATCAATTTCCTCCCCTGGGACGTCCAGATTGTCCCACCGAGTATCTGCTTCAACAGCTTCGTCCACGGGAGGCCCGAGATCATCATCTTCCAGGAAAAGATCGAGCGGCAGTTCCTGTGGCTCCTCTGGAGGTGGAGGAGCCACAGCCTTCGCGTTGAGGCGAGGTGCGAGGCGTTTCCGCCGCGTCACTTTGGTTTTACTTTGTCTCATGGATGTTCTCACTTCCCTTTTATTAATTGTCATGTCGTGTCGCATGACCTCCGGGGAGACTTATCGTCATGACCCTTGCCTGCCTTGGCATGCCATTGCTAGCCGTATTGATAAGATCCTTAGGATAGGAGCGTGCGGTTAGCCACTAGCCGGCGAGAAAGAACGCATTGGGCTATAAGGCATGTATGCATTGAGGCAGTGTTGAATGATGATGTCGCTTCGATTGCACTACTTTGCCCTCGAGGGCCGGGGGTCTTCTCCTGTTTAACAAAGTATATATATACCTAAGCGATATTTCTGTCAAGGGTTATACAGGGCCATTTCCCTAGATCGCCATCTCCATGTTTAAGGACTCTGCACTCGTGTCACCAACATCTTTGACACCCAACCAACCAATCCTGTTCCCGTCCTGACCCGATACCACTCTCCCAACTCCGCAAGGATCGTCAGCGTGTCACCGGCTTGTGCCTTGCCGATCACCTGGGAGTGTGTTCCAGCTCCATCTCGTAGGTTGATACTTCCTTGACTGACGCGCGCAGCGCCAACGATACGACGCGCACTGCGAGCCTCCGGGTTCAGGAGGCGCCCGTAATCGGCTGCTAGTTCGTGTTCAAGGTGTCCGAGACCGGCGCGTACGGCAGCCTCTTCAGCGCGCCGAAAGGCCGCATCGGCAGCTCGCAATCTGTTCCAACTGAGCTCATACTGTTTCGCCATATAGGCAGCTTGGCCATCGTGTAGCAACTGTTCAGCCGACGCATAGTCCTGCCGCGCCGCCGTCAGCTCATGATCAGGAGTCCCGACTAATTTGGCGGCATCTAACGATTCCTGTGAAACCATTTGTAGTTGAGAAACCTTGACGAGCAAGGAGTCAAGCTGCCTCTCTCCGATGCTCGTCGGTAGTTGTGAGGGCGCCCACGCCCCATTAGCATCTGTCTGTTGCATCTGCGGACCACCACAGCCGGCAAACACCAGGCTCAGCCATGCGCTGCCAAAGAGTGCCAGGCCTCGAACTACGGATGACGAATGCATTCAGGTTTTGGTCCCCCTGCCAGGTACCTCTGATGGGACAGCGTCAAGTCGCCACACTCTTGAATTGTAGGAAGTGGACCACTATAATTGAGGCACTTAACACTAATAGACTGATAGTGGCGCTTCCTATGCACCTCTCAGATCTTGCCTCCCCGACAACAGTACTCTTTATTACCCAAAGCATGCAGTCCTGTCAACGGGGAACGAGAATTCGTCACACGGACATCATTGGGGGCTCAGGCCCCTGGCAGACCTCATAGTCGAGGCAGGACACCATGCTGCCCAAGGAGTGAGCCAGGGCAAGAGAGGATGGCATGCATGCCCGTGATTATAGCACCGATGGCGGGAACCGTCTCTCGGGTGCTAGTGCAGGCTGGGGACGCAGTGATGTCAGGACAAGATGTTGTAATCCTGGAATCGATGAAGATGGAAATCGCCGTCCAAGCAGAAGTGAGCGGCAGGGTGAAGGCAGTGAAGGTGAGCGAAGGGGCATTTGTCGACGAGGATACCATCCTGCTCGATCTGGAGTGACGCTCAGGCCACAAGGGAGCCGACCATGAATGCTGACGAGGAGGTACTGGCGAAAATCGAGCAGATCAAGCAGGGGGGCCCCGAACGCTACCGGCAGCGCGTCAAAGCTGAAAGTCGACTCTTGGTCCGTGAGCGCCTGGCACGTCTTCTGGATCCAGGCTGTGAGGTAGAGGATGGGATCTTCGCCGATGCTGCGGACGAGGGGAATCCTGCCGATGCCGTGATCACTGGTATCGGCAGGATTCGGGGCCGCACCATCTGCTATATGGCGAATGATCCAACCGTCAAGGCGGGCTCGTGGGGACCGAAGACAGTTGAGAAGATCCTGCGCATTCAAGAAACTGCCGCGAATCTGCGCGTCCCATTGCTCTACCTAGTCGATTCTGCGGGCGCTCGCATTACCCACCAAGTCGAGATGTTTCCAGGCCGCCGCCACGCCGGCCGGATTTTCTATAATGAGGTGATGCTCTCAGGGTTGGTGCCGCAGGTCTGCCTGCTCTTCGGCCCCTCCGCCGCGGGTGGGGCATACATCCCAGCCTTTTGCGATCTTGTGGTCATGGTCGAAGGCCAGGCCAGCATGTATCTCGGCTCACCGCGTATGGCTGAAATGGTGATCGGGGAGAAAACCACCCTGGAGGATATGGGCGGCGCGCGCATGCACTGCGAAGTATCCGGATGCGGGGATATGCTCGTGCAACGTGATGAGGAAGCCATCGACGCAGCGAGGCGCTACCTGCAATATTTCCCGGATCACTGCGATAGCCAGCCTGAGGTGGTCCCGACGATCGACGCCGCCAAAAACCCCGAGGAGTTAGCCCACATCATCCCGACCAACCAAAATGCGCCGTTCGACATGTTCGAGCTCATCGAACACCTGGTGGATGCCAATTCCTTCCTGGAAATCAAAGCCTTGTTCGCGAAGGAATTGATTACCGGACTGGCCCGTCTCGGCGGCCGCGTGGTGGGTATTGTTGCTAACCAGCCAAAGGTTAAGGGAGGCGTGTTGTTTGTCGACTCAGCGGATAAGGGGGCCCGATTCATTGCCCTATGCGATGCCTTTAATATTCCACTACTCTTTTTGGCTGACGTGCCGGGATTTATGATCGGCAGCAAGGTGGAACGTCAGGGGATTATTCGCCATGGCGCGAAGATGATTTACGCCGTCTCTGAAGCGACTGTCCCAAAGATCTCCGTCATCGTCCGTAAAGTTTACGGCGCAGGTCTCTACGCCATGTGTGGGCCAGCTTATGGTGCCGATGCGACCCTGGCCCTGCCCACAGCGTATATCGCCGTCATGGGGCCAGAAGCGGCTGTGAACGCCGTCTACTACAACAAGATTACAGAGTTACAAGGCGAGGAGCGCGAGCATTTTATCCGTGAGCGTCGGCAGGAGTATCGTCGCGATATTGATCTCTATAAACTCGCGTCGCGTCTGATCGTCGATGCGATCATCCCACCATCCCGGTTGCGAGAGGAGCTCATCAACCGTTTTGCAGTCTATGCGTCCAAGCATGTCACCAATCCGCGCAAGCGCCATGGTGTGATGCCCGTCTAGCCGGCACGCTCCTCCGTAGACACGAGAAAGGGCCTGGAGTGGGCAACGCTCGAGCACCCAACATCGTTCTTGCCTTAAAAAATGCCGCGCACTTCCCCTCTCCTTATCAATCTATTTGCATACATACAAGGCCTTGCGGTCCTCGACTGCCCTCCGTTGAGGTTGGTCGGACGAGAGCGGTCAAGGCCGCCACAGATTGGTTCGAAAGGAGAGCCATGAGCTGACGCCCGTATGCCTGTGTGGCTCGATGATTCCAAACGATAAGCGTGATGTAAGCTCATGGCTCATCCCACCGGGAGCCACGGTAACCTGAGCCACAGTGAAAGGGGAAATCGTATGGTGTTCAGTTGGCTGGTCAGTGTGGTCGCCCTCATCTTCGCAGGTTATCTGGCCAAATATGTGTTGCAGCAAGGCACTGGAACCGTCGAAATGCAACAGATCGCGGCAGCCATTCGGGAAGGGGCGGAGGCATTCTTGAAGCGGCAATACCGGACCATTGGTCTGATGACCTTGGGTTTAGCGGTGCTGATGTTCATCGTCTATGGGTTCGTGAAAGACTGGGACACCAGCGTCAAGATGACGTTTGCCTTCGTCCTGGGGGCTGTATGCTCGGCGCTCTCGGGATATATCGGGATGTACATCTCGATTCGCGCCAATGTCCGCACGGCGCACGCCGCCCGCACCAGTATTGGTCAAGCCCTGGTGATCGCCCTGCGCGGCGGGGCAGTATCGGGCGTGACAGTCGTCGCCCTGAGCTTGCTTGGGGTCGGAGGATTGTATTACCTCTATGGCGGCATGAGCGATCCACAAAAAGTTCCCTTCCTGATCGTCGGCTACGGTTTCGGAGCGAGTTTTGTCGCCTTATTCGCTCAGCTCGGGGGTGGCATTTATACCAAAGCCGCCGACGTCGGGGCCGACTTGGTGGGCAAAGTCGAAGCCGGCATTCCCGAAGACGATCCCCGCAATCCGGCGGTAGTCGCCGATCTGGTTGGCGACAACGTCGGCGATTGTGCCGGGCGCGGCGCCGACCTGTTTGAATCCACCGCAGCCGAAAACATCGGTGCCATGATCCTCGGCGTGGCGTTATTTCCCACCTTTGGCATCCAGGGGATTATGTTCCCTCTGGTGGCGCGGGCGCTCGGTCTAATCGCTAGCATTATCGGCATCATGACGGTACGCGGGGCGGAGGATGAAGACCCCATGGCATCGCTGAACCGCGGCTACTACGTCGCCACCGGCTTGGCAACCGTTGGGTTCTTGCTGGCCACCTGGCAGATGCTTGGGGACTACTGGTTTTGGTTTTTCCTGGCAGGACTGACCGGCATCATCACCAGTCTGCTCTTCGTCTACATCACGGAGTACTACACGGAATCTCGCTACCGTCCGGTGCGCTCCATCGCCGAATCCTCGCAGACCGGTCCGGCCACCACAATTATCACTGGCTTTGCCGTGGGTCTCGAATGCACCGCGTTGCCGACGCTGATCATCTCCATGGCGCTGATGTTTTCCTACTATTGTGGCATTTGGAGCGGGGTGACCGATGCGCAGGGACATCCCATCGGTGGCCTCTACGGCACGGCGCTAGCGACCATGGGCATGCTGGCTACCTGCGGCTATATTCTTGCTATGGATACGTTCGGTCCCATCACCGACAACGCTGGCGGCATCATCGAAATGTCCCAGTCGGATGAGGAGGTTCGCAAGAAGACCGATCGGTTGGATGCCGTCGGTAACACCACGAAGGCGCTGACCAAGGGGTACGCCATCGGCAGCGCAGCACTGGCGGCCTTTCTGTTGTTCTCTGCTTATATGGATGAAGTCACCAACCTGACGGGGCAAGTGTTCGCCGTCGTGAATCTGGCCAAAATTCACGTCTTCATCGGTGGCCTGTTAGGGGCGATGCTGGTCTTTCTGTTCAGCGCTCTGGCGATTCGCGCCGTTGGACGAGCCGCCTATTACGTGATCAATGAGGTGCGGCGCCAATTCCATGAAAACGCTGGCATCATGCGTGGCGAGATGAAACCTGACTATGCGCGTTGTGTCGATATCGTCACGGCCGGGGCGTTGCGCGAGATGGTCATGCCCGGGCTGCTAGCAGTAGGTATGCCGATCGCCGTCGGTCTGATCCTACGAGCCGAGGCGGTTGCAGCACTATTGATGGTGGGCACCATTACCGGTATTCTGTTGGCAACGCTGATGAATAACGGTGGTGGGGCATGGGACAATGCCAAGAAATACATCGAAAGCGGCGTCTATGGTGGCAAGGGCTCGGAAACGCATAAAGCCGCCGTGGTTGGGGATACCGTCGGTGATCCCTTCAAGGACACCGCTGGGCCTTCGCTGCATGTCTTGATCAAATTACTTAGTACCATTACCTTGGTCATGGCGCCTTTGTTCATTTAACCTGCTCAGGCGTCTCCGAGGACGAAGGTGGCGATCTAGGATTGCCTGCCTTTGCCGAACCAGCGCACGAGGAGAATGCTCACTTCATACAAAATCATCAATGGTCCCGCCAGGAGGGTAAGCGTGTAGGCATCAGTCGTCGGTGTAATAATCGCCGCAGCGGTCACGATCGCCAGGATGGCATAACGCCTATAGCGACTGAGCATTGGCGCGTTGACGATGCCTGCCTTGCCCAAGAGCAGCATGATCAACGGCATCTCGAAGAAGACACCGAAGGCGAAGGACATCATCAGCACGAAGGAGAAATACCGCTCGACCGAGAGTTGCGGCTCGGCCACCTGGCCACCAAAGCCCATCAGGAAGGTCAAGCCAAACGGCAGGACCAAGGCATAGCAGAGATAGGCTCCACCGATGAACAAAAACGAGGCAGCGACCACAACCGGTACGGCATAACGGCGGCTATAAGGGGTGACATAAAACGCAAAAGCATCCCAGATGAGGAAGAAGATGACCGGCGCTAGGATGAAAACAGCCGCGCAAAATCCCAGCTTCACGTTGGTCAGGAAGGCCTCTCCGGGGGCATAGTAAACCAAAGGCACCTCATTGGGCTGCTGTAAGAGAGTGGCGATTAGGGGGGCCTGCCAATAGCCCAAGGCAGTCAACGCCCCGAGGAGGATGGCCAGGCGGATGAGTTTGGTGCGGAGATTTTCGACAGCCTCGACCAGCTTTTCTCGATCGAGCATACGAAGTGCCCGGTCCTGCGATGCAGGGGATTGATGAGTTGCGGTGACGTGGCATAGCGCCGCTACTGGTCAAAGTAAGGGGGCGTATGATGATCCCAATGCCCTCGGCTAGCCGTTCCACAGCAGAGCTGATCAGCTGTGGCGACCTCGGCGGCGATGCATGCCGACGCCGCGCTGGGGCAACCGGTTGGCGGCGTCTGGCGGATAACAGAAACCGTGAAAGCGGCTTCAGTATACGGAAAACCCGCCCCGTTTCCAAGGGGCTTTTCCCGCGGCCCAGCCAAAAGCGACGGCGACGACGAATGGCGCCCGGCTATACCTGGAGATGGTTCATGACCACACCCCATGCCAGCCAGCATGAATCGATCACGGATGATATCGATTTATTGCTCGACATTCTTCCTCCGGATATCCGTGAGTGGCTAGAGCGCCAGAACGAGATCGAGAATCTTCTTGAAATCATCTGCGATCTCGGCCGTGCTCCTGAGGCACGTTATCCCGCCAAATCCCAGGTGATGCCCTCTCGTCTGGCTACACCGGAGGATCTCGAGTATGTCACGCGTCGGGTGGGAGCCTTTGGCAAGGATAACCGAGCGGGGATCGAGCGCACGCTGCATCGCATCTCAGCTATCCGCAATCGCCGTGGAGCCATCGTCGGGCTGACGTGCCGGGTCGGGCGGGCCGTGTATGGCACCATTGATATCATTCGTGATGTGGTGGAGAGCGGCAAGAGCGTCCTACTGCTGGGTCGGCCGGGTGTCGGGAAGACGACCAAATGTCGCGAGGTGGCACGCGTCCTGAGCGAAGAGTTTGGAAAGCGGGTGATCGTTGTCGATACGTCCAATGAAATCGCAGGCGATGGAGACATTCCCCATCCAGGCATTGGTCGGGCGCGGCGAATGCAAGTGCCCGCCCCTGAGCTGCAGCATGCGCTGATGATCGAGGCGGTGGAAAACCACATGCCAGAGGTGATCGTCATCGATGAGATCGGCACCCAGGAGGATGCCTTTGCGGCCCGCACGATCGCTGAGCGTGGCGTACAACTGGTGGCGACCGCCCACGGCAATACGCTTGATCGCCTGTTGTTGAATCCCACCCTGTCGGATATCATCGGCGGTATTCAGGCGGTCACTCTTAGCGATGAAGAGGCCCGCCGCCGCAAGACGCAGAAGACCGTGCTGGAACGCAAGGCACCACCCACCTTCGAGGTGGTGATCGAAATCCTCGAAGTCGAGAAGCTGGCCGTGCACCATGAGGTCGCTGCGGCAGTGGACCAAACCTTGCGCGGCATGGCACCCAAGCCAGAGATCCGCATTCAAACACCCGAGGGCACCATCGAGGTCATTCAGCCCGCACAGGATGGCGCGGAGCCTGTGGCCGTGGCGCCTGCTGACCTTCAGCCGCCAGCTGTCGCTCAGGCAGCCGCCGCTCCCCCGCCGCAGACGATGCGCTTGTACCCGTACGGTGTCGACCGTCGTCGCCTTGAACGGGGTCTCCAGGAATTGGGGGTGGAGGCCACCCTAACGCGGGATTTTCGTGAGGCCGATGCGATTCTGTATCTTAAGGCCCACTCGCGCCGTCAGGAGGGCCGCATGCGCGAATTGCTGACCGCAAACCTCCCCTGCTATGTCGTGAAAAGTAATACATACGCCCAGATCTTAAGCACGCTTCGCGATATCTTCCCGACACGACATCAACGCCCCTCCGAAGAAGTCAAAGCCGTGCAAGAAGCCGAGGAGGGTGTCTATCGCGTCCTGGCAGGCGATGAGTCTGCTGAACTGTATCCGCAGCGGCGGTACATTCGGCGCTTACAGCACGCCCTGGCCGCCAGGTACGGACTGCGCTCGGAAAGCTGGGGAGCTGAGCCGCAGCGACGCGTCCGAATCTTTCGTCCCTAGAAGGAGAATATCATCATGGCCGAAGGCATGAAAAGTGCCCTGGAGTTAGCGCTCGAACGCACCGATCACGTTCGCAAAGCGATTCGTGATGAGGGCCTAGCCCTCACCGACGCACAGCGTGAGCAATTGGCCGAGATTGAACGGGAGTATAATGCCAAAATCGCCGAAAAGGATGTGATGCTCCAAACCGAAATGCGACAGCTGTTGATGCAGTACCCACCGGCTGAGGTCGTGCCGGTGATCGAACAGCTTCGCGACAAGTTCATCGATGAGAAACGCAAGTTGACAGAGGAGAGGAATGAGAAGGCCGCACGTATTCGTCAGGTCCACCAAACTGAAGCGGACAAGTCATGAACGGCAGCGCAACCATCTCTGAACACACAGGAGAAAGTGGTGGGATAGATCCCGTGGATGAGAGCGACGAGGTGTTGCGAATAAGCCTGTCAGCAGCGGGGTATGCACATGTCGTTGATGCCTTGACATAAGCTAGGCTTAATTATAAGCTTACAAAGTTAGTTAAGCCAGTGACGATACATTGCCAATAGGTGTTGATCGAGGGGGGCACGTCGGCCTGTACCTCCGATATTGAGAAGGAACAGGTGGCGGTGACAGGATGGCATACGATGATATACAAGGATCGGTCATCGAGAATGGAGGAGAACTCACCACATGTATTCGTTTTTCTGCTTCGTCTAAGAGGAGAGGAGCGGGGTATCGGTTATCAAGGCAAGTACCTATGCCGGGGAGCGTTGTTCGTGCTCAGAGGATCTCTTCCCTGCGCATAGCCGGGCTGATCATCCTGGCATTCACCAGCCTCGCCGGCTTCGCCATGGCGGCTGAGAGTCTATGCGAGCCTGGATTCGTACGCGGGCCTGGGTCAAGCCCGCGAGCCATCCCGGTGGCGGCCAGCAACCTGGACACAACCCCGCGTCTGGTGACGATTCAGTGGCTTGGACACTCCAGCTTTCTGATCACCACGCCGGGAGGCACTGCAGCACTGACGGACCCGCACCCCCGGCATGCATCCCCCACGGTGCCAGACATTGTTACCATTAGTAATGAGCATCCTACCCATAATCAAGCGCGGACAGTTCCCGGTAGCGCCCGGGTGTTGCGGGGGCGAACACTCGAGGGGGACTGGATCGAGGTCGATGTCATCGTCGGCGATCTTTCCATCAAGAGTTTGCCAAGCTCTGGCGGCAACGCCATCGACATCCCAGTGCAGAATACGATTTTCGTGTTTCGCACGGAAGGCCTCTGCATCGTGCATTTGGGCAATCTCAGGCGTCCATTGAACGAGGCACAACGGCAACGCCTCGGCCGCCCCGATGTCCTGATGATCCCGATCGACGGGCAGTGGACGCTGGCATATGATCAGATCGCTGTTACGATCACGCAACTAAAACCTGCGCTAGTGCTCCCCATGCACTACGATTTTCCCGAACATGCGCGGCTCTTCATACAATTTCTTAAGGAGACGGTGCCGGTACGGACTATGATCGAGACCGTGCTGAAGCTTACACGGGCCACCTTGCCAGGTGCCAGCGAAGTGATGGTGCTGGGCTACCGTGAGGGTGATCGCTAGCTGACGGACCGGAGCCAGGCATATACCTCTGTAGAAACCGGGCAAGAGCACAATCTACTACAGCTGAGAAAAAAGGAACGCTGCTATGCCGAAAGTCCTGCAGATCAAAGCGGAGCCTCTCACCGCTGACGCCTTCCACCCATTTGGTCAGGTCATAGGGATGGATACAGTGCGGATGAAGATCGTCAACGACCGGTTCCGCATGGGTATTATCAACATTAAATGCCAGCTCCCCATCACCCGTTTAAATCGACACATCAAGAGCACCCAGGCACTCATCCCATTGGGCGGCAAAGCGTGTTTGGTGGTGGTGGCCCCACCCACGGTCGATCTGGACAGTCCGGAACACCTTAAACAGGTGAAAGCCTTTATTGATGATGGGAGTTATGGCGTCAATATTGATTTGGGCACCTGGCATATGGCCCTCTTGCCATTAGGTTCTGAGATAAGCCTGGTCAATATTCAGGGCGAACATTCTGGCGCAGATACAGATGAGCGCTCGTTCGAGGAAACACTTAATACGGTGATTGCGATCGTTCTGTAAGCTCTGTTAGGTGGTTCTGTACGAATTTCCCTGAAGAGAGATGCACCATACGCCAAATTTCATACTATGATGGCAGGCAACCAGGTTTCCGCCGGGTAGGTCACTGGGCTTTGGCATGTATGCTCATCCTGGGACTGGGGCTCATGCCTCTCGGTTCTGCAGCCCGCATGCGGGTGAGCAGCCTCAGCAGGGTGGCATCATTGTCTGGGCCGTACATGAGAATATGCCGACCTTCGACATCCATCATTTGGCGGGGATATGAAGAAGCGTGAGGCCGAGGCCAAGTGCCTGCTCGCACAGGCGGGATATGCTAAACGCCTGGAGGTGAAACGGAAAATACTACAATCCCGAGTGCGACAAACTTTTCGAGGAGCAGAATCGCGTGTTCGATGTCGAGAAGCGAGCGGAAATTACCCGGAAGATGGAGCGTCT
Organism: bacterium; assembly: GCA_046727435.1. Lineage (GTDB taxonomy): Bacteria > Tectomicrobia > Entotheonellia > J063 > CAVPRW01 > CAVPRW01. The sequence goes on from JBKPCR010000486.1 coordinate 14,369, forward strand.
CCTGCTCGAAGACCTCCCCGACGATCGCCGCCATTACTGGAAACCGTCCATGGGCTACTCGAATCGGGTGCAGAATTGGCCCCCACTTTTGGGCATGACAGTGTATGATTACGGCATATTCGAACAGGTCTGGTGCCAAGACGGCCGGTGTATGTGAGCTATGAGAACCTACATTCTACGCCGAATTCTACTGATGATCCCCACGCTCCTGGGAGCGGTCACCTTGATCTTCCTGATCATGCGGTTGTTGCCGGGGGATGTGGCGCTCTACATCTTGGGCTCGGATGAGAGCAGCGAGATGAACCGAGAAGCGTTACAGCGCATCAGAAGCGAGCTAGGACTCGACCAGCCGCTGATCGTGCAGTATGGCGAATGGGTTTGGAAAGCCTTGCGGTTTGACTTTGGCAACTCTTACTGGACGCGCCAACCGGTCATCGAGGAGCTGGGACGACGCTATCCCATGACCGCGAGTCTGGCCTTCCTCAGCCTCATTCTGGGAACATTGATTGCCATTCCGATCGGGGTCCTGTCTGCCGTCCGCCAGGATACGATGGTCGATTATGCGGCGCGTATTTTCAGCATCGCAGGCTTGTCCGTCCCAAGCTTCTGGCTGGCAATCCTGATTATCCTTGGGTTGGTGCACTACTTTAAGTGGCTTCCGCCGCTTGACTATGCACCGTTTTGGGTGGACCCGTGGCTGAATTTCAAGCAACTGGTCTTCCCCGCTCTGGCGACGGGGTACCGCCTGTCCGCTATCGGAGCGCGCATGACGCGATCGAGCATTCTAGAAGTGTTGCGGGAAGATTATGTGCGCACAGCACGTGCCAAGGGGGTGCAGGAACGCGTTGTGGTGCTTCGGCATGCGCTCAAGAATGCCTTGCTCCCCGTGATCACCATTATCGGCATCGAATTGTTGGTCTTGTTCGGCGGGCTTGTCGTCGTCGAGACCGTGTTTACCATCCCCGGGATCGGCCGGTTCCTGGTGGATGCGATCACTCATCGCGATTACCCATCGATTCAAGCGTTAGTGTTCGTCTTCTCCGCCTTCGTGCTGGTGATCAATCTGCTGGTGGACATCGTCTATAGCGTGTTAGACCCGCGCATCCGTTATGCCTAAGAGTGTTGGTGAGGCCCGTGCATGAGCTCCGGCGCATTGAGTAATACATTCGATGAGAAAACTGTCGACCTGATTGAAGGCCTAGCGCCGGAAAAACGAGGGATCGCCCGCGTCTGGCACGGTATCACCAGCTTTGTGAGGCGAAAGCCCCTAGGAGCCATTGGAGCCGTTCTCCTCTTTACCTTCATCGGGTTGGCCGTGCTAGCGCCACAACTGGCGACTCATGACCCCGATCTCAACAATTATCGGGCCCGGGTGCAGCCCCCATCCGCCGAGCACTGGTTCGGGACCGACAACTTCGGACGGGATATTTACAGCCGAGTAATCTATGGGGCGCGCATTTCCATATATGTGGGCATTCTCTCCACGGTGCTGGGGACGTCGATCGGGGCAGCAGCGGGGCTGTTGAGTGGATTCTTGGGAGGGCGGATCGATCAATTCATGCAACGGATCGCCGATGTAATGTTCACTATTCCCGGACTGGTGCTAGCGATGGCCATTGTGACAATGCTGGGGCCATCGATGTTCAACGTTATTCTCGCCATCGCCATCCCGCGCATCCCGGACACGAATAGGGTCATCCGCTCCGCGGTGTTATCTGTCAAAGAAAGTCTCTTCGTCGATGCCGCACAGGCCGTTGGCTGCGCCAACTGGCGCATCATGCTGCGACACATCCTGCCGAATGTCATGGCGCCATACATCGTCATCTCGTCAGCTGGTCTTGCTGGAGCCATTCTCGTCGAGGCCTCTCTGAGCTTTCTGGGGATGGGGGTACCGCCGCCGGCACCATCCTGGGGCCGGATGCTGTCGGTCGAAGGCATGCGCTTTTTCGAGACAGCCTCTTGGATGGCGATTTTCCCAGGCATCTTCATCAGTGCTGCAGTGTTTGGGGCAAACTTGTTCGGCGATGCACTACGCGACGTGCTCGACCCCAAATTGCGCGGAGGCTAGGCAAAGATTTCTGCCACGGGGAGGGCAACCCCTTCCAGGACCTGTGAGCGAACTGTCATCCCTGTGCCGAAGATATCGAGGGGATGGATACCCTCAGCCGATAACCGCATAACCTCCACGGTCAGTGTCTCAGGACTGACGATCCAGCATTCACATACGCCAATCGACTGGTAGTCCTCGAGTTTTTCGTCGAGGTCACGACGAGTATTGGTGGGCGAGAGGATCTCGATGACCAGATCGGGAACCTGTTGCAATAGCTGCAGCCCCCTGAGCTGAGCCCCTTCTGCGATGCCACTTCTCGCCGCACTAAGAAATAGTAGATTGGGCTGCCGTGTGCGTAGGGGGTCCCGCCAAATCAAGATATCCAGAGGTGCTATAAGCACAAGGCCGAGGCGATGGAGACTCACAAAGGCGTGAAGCACTCGGTAAACATTTCCTATGATCCACTGATGGATAGGTATTGGGCTGGCGGCCATTATGAGTTCCCCGTCGATGATCTCATACCGACACTTCATCTCCGGCATCGCCAGGTACTTTTCGTACGTGAGATGTTTGGTATCAACAAGCATCGCTGACCTCCTGCGCCATAGTCAAACCGAGGTTATCTCGCCGCTACCGCACCCCACATGTGTCCTTCCTTGCTATCGTCCCTTAAACTGCGGGGGACGCTTTTCCGCCCAGGCACGTGGGCCTTCGATAGCATCCTCAGTGGCGCGGGCGATAAGCATGGCATGTTCAGCCGAGCGCAGTTCTTTGAACAGGTTATTGGTTTCCAAGCCCTCATAGACCAAACGTTTTGCCAGCTCAATGGCGACTTGTGGGCCTTTGGTCAATTTTTTCGCGTAGGTGATGACGGTATCCATGAGTTGAGCGGGGGGACCACTTGGCTCACATAGCCAATCTGCAGGGCTTCCTGGGCATCCATGGTGCGGTCGGTCCAGATAAGGTCGAGGGCCCGCGCTACGCCGACGATGCGCGGTAAATAGTAACAGCCACCGTCCCCTGGAACGATGCCGACATTCACATAGCTCATGGTGAATCCGACCGTTTCAGACGCAATGCGAAGATCTGCCATACTGGCCATGTCCATCCCAGCCCCGGCAGCAGGACCATTGACAGCAGCGATGTAGGGTTTATCCAGGGTACGTAGAGCCAGTGGTACCCGATGCACGCTGTGCTGCGGCCAATACCGCCCGTCCACAACCGGGTTGCCATCCGTGTGCTCGCGTTCGCGAAAGCTCCGCACATCGGCGCCGGAGCAAAACCCTCGCCCCGCCCCGGTGACGATAACGGCACGCACCTCAGGGTCGCGCTTGGTCGCCTCGATGGCCTGCACCCACTCATCAATCATGATCGGGGTGAAGGCATTGAGGACTTGCGGACGGTTCAAGGTGATGATGGCAACCCCATCGTCTTTCGTGTAGATAATCTGCTCGTAGCTCACGACTTCTCTCCTACTGAGGCGCATACTCAGTCATAGGGGATTGGACGGACCACCCTTTACAAATCCCCTCCATCTCGCAGGTTTTTTGTAGCCGTTTTATGGGTTTTATAGCGTCCATTAGCTCGGCAGCGGTTTCTGACATATCTCACACGGGCAGATGGCCCGCAGATACTCATACGAGTATATGCCGGTGTTGTGCGCGTCGCTCCATTCGAATCGCACCGCGTACCTTCCCACCTGCTCGGCACCGGTTATCGTCACCTCTCCCGGTCTGACCGTACTGGTCACCACTTTGAAGGGATCGTGTGTATCCACGTGACCTGCCTCTCGACAAACAGCGCAAGGGCACTCTCTGCGCAGCAGATCGAAGGGGTATATACTGCGATGCTCATCTCCCCACTGAATGGTCATGGCACGGTCGGGGATATGCACTTCGATATTCGCCGGGTCTGTTTTCCCTAACGATTGCATACATTCACCATTCTTTCTTCATCAAGGCACGAGCACTTCATGATCGCGGCCAGGAGATGCTAAGGGATCGCACTCAGCCTACGGGTACGCCATCGCCTACTTATATGAACTGGCGAACTCCTTCAAGATCTTATTACCTTTAACGACCGCATTGTCCAATCCTGGTTGCACGCTCTTTTTCCTGGCCAGAATATTCTCCAACTCGTCTTCGATCGCATCGCGCACCGCCACGAAATTGCCTAAACGGATGCCCTGGGTATTCGGGGTGTTGTTCCCACTGGTGAGCTGGGCGAAGGCGGTCCACTGGTCGGGGTTTCTCAAGAAGTGATTGGTTTGCCCCAGATATTTTAAGGAAGCATTGGTGAT
>JBKPCR010000487.1:0-7772 GCA_046727435.1 bacterium
GGTGGTATGAAACCCACGGATAGCAGCAGGATCAACCGTCGCATATTACTGGCTCCGGCTCTTCCGATACACGAAGGGGAAAAAACATCATGCAAACCTGAAAAAATCTGCTGCCAACTCTTGACATTGGAAGTCATAGCAGACGCCTGGGCCGCCACCTCGGCCGTTCTGACGTCGCGGGTATGGGCGGGATTGGCAGGATTCCAGAGGACGGCCACGCGGGAGACGGTGGGGAGCACGGCCGTGAGGAACTCCAGCTCTTTCCCGACAAGGTCGGCAGCCAGGGAGGTCAGTCCAGTAACGTTACCGCCGGGCCGGGCGAGACTGGCGACGAGGCCGCTCCTCACCGGATCGCCCACGCCTGCCATGACGATGGGAATCGTCGTGGTCGCCTGCTTGGCGGCCAGCGCCGCCGGCGTATTCGTCACTATCAGGACATCCACCGGGAGCCGGACCAATTCGGCCGCGAGGGCAGGGAACCGCTCGTGCTGCCCTGCCGCCCCGCGGTATTCCATGATGAAGTGCTGGCCTTCGACAGAGCTGAGCACGCGCATCCCCTCCAGGAAAGCCCCCACATAGGGGTCTCCTCCTACGGTCGTACCAAGAAGCACACCGATCCGGCGCACAGGCGTGGGCGGCTGCGCCTCGGCGGCGAGCGGCGCCATGAGGAGGGAGAGGGCGAATGTGACGAGGAGCCTAAGCGTGCGGCGCGTCATGGGAGCCTCCCGAGCTCATGAATGTGTGGGGGCATTCTACGCGCCACGGGCTGGGGAAGGGAATCAAATTTTGCAAGATTACACGTCCAAATCCGTGGACACGATTCGGCGGACACTCCAAGCTATTTAATCTGCAAAAATTAATTTCCCTCTCTGGCCTGCGGCGCGTAGAATGCCCCCACACATTCATGAGCTCGGGAGACTCCCGTGATGCGCCGAACCTTCGGGCTCCTTGTCATCTTCGCCCTCGGCCTCTTCGTGGCGCCGCTCGCACCCGAGGCGCAGCCGCCCACGCACGTGCACCGGATCGGTGTACTGGCTGATACGACCCCACTAGGCCCATCTGGGGAAGCGTTCCTGGAGGAGATGCGCGCGCTCGGCTCTGTCGAAGGCCAGAACCTCGTCCTGGAGGTCCGCGCGGCGGCAGGGCAGCACGAGCGGTTCCCTGCCCTCGCGGCCGAATTGGTCCGGCTCCCGGTGGACGTCCTGCTGGTGGTGACGACGCCAGCGGCGCTGGCCGCCAAGGACGCGACCACAACCATCCCCATTGTGATGATAGGCGTGGGCGATCCGGTGGGGACCGGCCTCGTCGCCAGCCTCGCCCGGCCCGGGGGTAACGTCACCGGACTGGCCTCCCTGGACCCCGAACTCGTTGGGAAACAGCTGGGGTTGCTCAAGGATGTGCTCCCCGCCATCTCTCGCGTGGCTGTCCTCTGGAATCCCGCCAATCCCGCCCACGCCCTCGCGGTACGGGAGGCGGACGCGGCGGCCCAGCGCTTGGGCATCCAGCTGCACCCTGTGGAGGCGCCCGGTCCCGAGGCGTTTGACCATGCCTTCGCGGCCATGACCCGTGCGCACGTGGGTGCGCTGCTTGTTATGGGGGACAACAGATTCTTTGAGCACCGCAGACGGTTCGTCGAACTCGAGGCCACGAGCCGCCTGCCGACCATGCACAACTCACGGCCATTTGTGGAGGCCGGGGGCCTCATGGCCTACGGGCCAAGCAGGCTCGACATCCGCCGACGCGCGGCCGTCTATGTGGACAAGATCCTGAAGGGTGCCAAGCCAGCGGACCTGCCGGTGGAGCAGCCCATGAAGTACGAGCTGATCATCAACCTCAAGACCGCCGAGGCGCTGGGCCTCACCATCCCGCCGTCGCTCCTCCTCCAGGCCACCGAGGTGATCCGCTGAGCTGTGATGCCTAGTGTCTCCACCATGAGAGGCATTTTGCAGATTAAATCGCTCAAATCCGTATAGACGATCCGCAGACACTTCAAAGCTCGTCAGAGCTTCCTTTACCTCAGTGCGGAATAAAGCCGGCTCACCCTGGGTGCACCCGCTTGAAGAGCCACCATGGCGGGCAGAGACAGGATGCTAGCTTCCAGTATTTAAGAACGAAAGCGTGTACATCTGTGGAGTTACACCTCTCCCGCGAGTCGGCTTCACTCCGCACCAGCGTAAACAATGTTCTGACGCGGTTTGTCCATGACGACAATCCTCAGGCGCTGCGGGCTGGCCTTTTCCGCCACCTGCCATACAACGATGGAGTCGACCCATGGATCAACAACCCTCTTTTTTGCAACCTCAAAATGCCGTCCGCGGTACTTGCTTTGCCCTGGCCACCTTCCTCAGTACCGCCTGCATTGGTGTGGTGGTGAAATGGCTGCCAGCGGATACTCCGAGCACGACGATTGGATTTTTCCAATTTTTCATCGCGCTGTTACTGACCTGTCCTTGGGCCTTGAAAAGGGCGCCAGCGTTGGCACAACCAGGGGGCCTCCAGAACCTCAAAACCCGACGTCTGGCGTTGCATCTTCTTCGCAGTATCAGCGGACTATTCGCTCACCTGTTCTTCTATGTCGCGATTGTCTATGTGCCATTGGTGGATGCCAATCTTCTCCTGAGTGCGGCCCCCATATGGGTCCCCTTGTTGCTGCTGGTATTGCTGAGGCAAGTGGTCGCGCGAGCACTCTGGGGGAGCACTCTGGTGGGGTTGATCGGGGTGGGTTTCATTCTTCACCCCAATCTACAGACATTTAACCGAGGAGCGATGTACGGGCTGGTCTCCGGCATCATGCTCGCGATCGCGCTTATCACCGTGCGGGTGTTGGCAAGCACGGAGCCACCGGCACGGCAACTGTTCTACTACTCCCTTGTGTCAACCCTCATCTGCTTTCCCTTGATGATGCTCAATTGGCAGACGATGTCTGTGCATGCATGGTTTCTGCTCTGCAGCGTGGGCCTGTTTCTGTTTTCACAACAATTTTTTCTGGTGCAAGCCCTACGCTATATCGATGCCGGGCTGCTCTCCCCGATGAGCTACTTTACCATCGTGTTTGCAGGGGTGTTTGGCTGGCTGCTCTGGTCAGAGACCCCTGATATTCGGACGTTCATTGGGGTGGCTTTGGTCCTGTTCAGTGGCCTGTTGACCGTGCTGACTGGCAGAAAACAAGAGGCTGCCGAAACGCGTTCGCATACCAGCTAGATGGTTAGCCAACATGCCTCGGGGCGCTCAGACTCGCGATTCACCCCGAGATCCGTAGCTGTAACGACTTGATTCTATCAGGGCGTCGGCTTGATTACATCCCCCGGGTTCAGCTGGAATTCCGTGAGCATTGCGGGGCCTTCCGGCTAACACTCTCTGAACATACGCTAGGATTAAATGAGAATAGCTTGATTACATCCGGCGCGGCTTGGATTCACTGAGAATAGATTTTTCCCTTCTATCACAAGGTCTTAGGGGCTTTGAACGACCTTTCTGGGATCTAGAAGCCCCCCGGCACATAGATTCCCCCCAGCCGTCTACTTTGTACCAAATGGGTGATTTGTCCAAAATGAGCCACTTGCCATCCAAGGGTTCTAAGCACTTGTCACAGATGAGGCCCGTAGGATGTTCGGCGTAATGTGTAAAGTAGGCTCGTATGGGATATTCTCAGATTGTATGAGCCGAAAGACGCTGTTTGCAAGTTGTGATCACTTAATCCTAGCTCGTGGTCAGATAATTCGAGCTGAACGTCGGTTCCGTTTCCCATTATTCTCAGCTGAAAAGTTCGATGTAATCAAGCTGAACCGATTAGTTAATCAAGCCGCTACAGGTAGCCTAAGAGAGCCCATCCAGGAGCCTTACCGTACATTTTCCGGCAGTTGCTCCTGGAACCCCTAGCTCTTCAAGCGAGTGCACCCAGAGCGAGCCGAGTTAATTCCGCACTAACGTAAAGGAAGCTCTGACGAGCTTTGCACAGTGGCCTTGTAGCGGGCATAGCCCCGTTCCAGGTCCAAACCTCGCCACGATTGACTCTGTTGGTTAATGCGCGGCAGTCAATCTCCACTGCCATGGGAGTGCGTTTCACCAGAGGAATGGATCCGGTATCTTTGGCTTTCAAACGCTGTATGCAAGCCCACTTCCCTGTGCGCTTTCGACTTAACCAACAGAGTCTGTTGTGACGCGGTTTGCATCGCGCAGGTGATGAACGTTTAGTCCCAGCCCACGGGCTCATACCCGCGCTCCTGAAGACATCTGTTGACGAAGTTCTCAAAGGCAGGACTGCGTGTCGGCTTACTGAATATCCAGTGCAGTAGTCCGGCGGTCGCGCCACTGGCCGCTCCGATCGCCGATCCGGAGCCTGCCGCGCCCACCACCGCGCCTCCCACGGCGCCCGATGCAGCGCCGACGGCAGCGCCTCCAGCGGTCCTCGCTGCCGCCTGTCCTGCGTCGCTGCCGTCGGAATCGGCACCGGCAGACCCGGCAAGATCCATGCAGCTCGCGATATCACGTTCCGCGGCCTCTGACCCGACGGCATTGAAATGCTCGTTGGGATACAGAATCGGGCGGGTCGATGCGCAGCCCTCCACCACCAGGGCGATGACCAGGGTCAAAAAAACCTTCAACATGAGAATCTCCTATTTCAGAGGAGCATGGGGGACACGATTGTGTGCCGAATGCAACCGTTGGGTTATATCGCAGGGATGGAAGGATGTTCATGTACAACTGTCCACTGACCGTCGATCTTGTGTAGACCAAAGGAAATTTTTCAGCATCATAGCCCAAAGACGGATCGTATACATCATAAATTTCGGCATTATGGCCTGTGGCAGGTGACGGCCTGCGGATCAGTTCAGGTGAGTCGGCGGAATTCCCCACTACCGTAAAGGATGTGTTGGCCATGTTTGCTGGCGTGTGGCCTCCTCGCCGTCGGGACCTACTTCACGCTTCGCTTTCATCTCTGAACGAAAAAGCATGCGGGGGCGTGCGATGATCGTCGGCGGCCCGCTCGACATCCACTCCGCGCCAGGGCAGGGCACCGAGGTGCATGCGAAGTTTCCCCGTGCCCTCTTTCCGTCCGCTGGACCAGGGCCCAGCGGAGTCATAGCGGAGGCTCTCGATGGGAGCGGGGTGCGTTCCTTAGCCCTCCAGCACGGCCAGCACCGCCTGGGGGAGCACGCGATCCTTGAACCATACCACCCGCGCCGGCAGGTCCTCACGCTTGACCCCGGCGCGCTCCAGGTTGAGACGCTCGGACACCGCCAGGATGACATCCTCCCGCCCTGCCCGGCGTACCTGGGCAAATTTCTTGCGGAGATACTCAGGGCGCCAGTAGCCCACGATTTCGAGCAAGACGCTGCGACCATCTGGATGCACCAGGCGAAAGTCGGGCACCATGACACTGCCGGGTAACGGAATCAGATCCACCTCTCGCTCCAGCCGCCAGGCCGTCGGTGTCTTGGCCCAGCGCGCCGCAAAAGCCTGCTCTAGGATGCTATCGTACGGCGTCCCTGGGGGATAGTGCGAGACCAGCCCACAGCCGGCCTCCAGGGTGAACCGGGTGCCCTGGGGGGTGGACAATGACCCCTGGCGCGGCACCAGGGTGGCGGACGAACGCCAGCGCGTGACGTGCAGTAGCGCTGGCAGGAGTTTGGCGAGTGCCAGCCCATAGCGAAGGCTGGGCGTGAACAGACTGGCGGGTCCATCGATGGTCAAGGTAAACCCGTGATCGGCATCACCTTCGATGTAGGCCATCAGCCCAAAGAGCTTGAGGTAGCGAAACAGGAGCTTGTATTCGCCGGGATCGTTGCGGTGGGCCGTGATCACCACATGGCTGGCCCGGTATAGCACGCCCTGGGCCTGCGCCAGATTGTAGCGCTCAAGGAGACCTTCTGGCGTGGGCGCATCAAAGGTGGTCAGCACGTGCGCCTCTGGCAAATCGGCATACAGCCAGGCGCGCACCTGTTCTGGGCCGATGTCGCGCGCCAGCTCACGGCTGAGGGTGTCCGCCACCGCCGTGAGCGTAGCCAGACTCTGCTGCGGACCGCGGACGGACGGCACGGATAACGCGAAGACGCGCCGGCGCAGCTCAGCTGGTTCAAGGGGGCTATGCATCTCGAAGGTGCTAAAGGCACTCGCCAGCAGGTGCGCCAGTCCCCGTTTGACGCGGTAATCGGTATGATCTCCCTCCAGGACCTGGAGCTCGGCTTCGAGCGTGCCGCGAGTCTGGCCTTGCGCCCCGCGAAAGAGCTTGATCAGTTCCGTGGCCAGTGCCAGGGTGTCGGCCGTGAGTTGAAGCCGCTTGGGCACGACTTCCTCTCCGAGATAACGATGGATCAACAGCTCGGCTGGTAAGATTGGTCGCCCTCCGGTATGTGTTGTCGGTGCTATTGGTACAAGGTTTCATTGCCCCCTTCGGCGGCGAGCAGGCCGGGTTCAAGCGAGTCTAACTGAGGATAGGATCTGACTCTGGTACCTTGCCGGCGCCGGCGAGAGACCCGCTCTTCACTGGTGGCCTCAGCCACGACCTCATACAGCACCGCCCGCTTCCCCTCACGGCGGCGCACGATGCGGCCCAGACGCTGCACGAATTCGCGCCGCGAGCCCGTGCCGGAGAGCAAGATGGCAATGCTGGCTTCAGGCACATCCACCCCCTCGTTGAGTACGCGTGAGGTCACCAGCACCGAGTACTCCCCGGTACGGAAGCGCTGCAGGATGTCGTGCCTCTCCTTCACCGGGGTGTGATGCGTGATAGCCGGAATGAGGTACTCCCGTGAGATACGGTACACCATGGCATTGTCTTCGGTGAAGATCAGCGTGCGGGCCAGATGGTGTTCCGCCAGCAGGTCGGCCAACACCCGCAGCTTACCGGCTGTCCCGAAGGCAAGATTGCGTGCCTCGCGATGCGCCAGCATGGCGCGGCGTCCAGCCCTAGAGCGCGCACTGGCGCGAACGAAGGCCTGCCACCCGGCCACGCTGCCGAGGTGGATGCCGCACGACTGCAAGAAACGATTGCGCATGTCAAGCAGGGCGTCGTAGCGCTGGCGCTCGCGTGGCGAGAGCCGGACGGTGAGGCGCACCACGCGATGCGGGGCGAGGACGGTGCCGGTGAGCGCACTGGCCGAGGTGCGATAGACCTCGGGGCCAATCAGAGTCTGTAGATCGGCGTGTGTGCCGTCGCTGCGCTCCGGGGTGGCCGTCAGGCCGAGGCGATACAGAGCTAGCGAGTATTCAGCGATCACACGGGTGAAGGCGCTGGGGAGGTGATGGCACTCATCGAAGATCAGCAGGGCGTACTGGTTCCCAAGCGCTTCGGCATGGATGGCGGCGCTGTCATAGGTCGCCACCAGCAGGGGGGTGCGGTCGTGCGCCCCACCGCCGAGGAGCCCCACAGGCGCATCGGGGAAGGCCGCCAGCAGATGCGCATACCACTGGTGCAGGAGGTCCAACGTCGGCACCACGATCAGGGTGCTTTGCTGGGTGGCCTGGAGGGCCAACTGCGCCAGGTAGGTCTTCCCCGCGCCCGTGGGCAGCACGACTACTCCTAATCGCCCGGCGGTGAGCCAGGCCGTGAGTGCCGCCTGCTGATGCGGGTACGGTGTCATCTCAAGCGCCGGCACGAGAGGGAGCGGACCGAATGCCGGCGCGTGATCCACGAGCCGCGTGCCCTCGGCATGGAGCGTTTCGACCACGCGACGATAATGCAGGGCTGGGAGGCGAAACCGCTCCACCCGGTCGTCCCAGGTAGCATAGTCGATCCACGCCTTCCCCGGTGGTGGGGGGTGCAACAACAG
>JBKPCR010000488.1:0-7442 GCA_046727435.1 bacterium
GAAGGCGGTCAATCCTATCCCCGCAACGCGATCGCGCGTATGGCGTGCGATCGCACGTGCAGTGCTGTAGGTCCGTCTTCGACACGCACCACCGCCACATCGTCGACTTTGCGGCCAAGCACCGGTTGCCGGCCATCGACCCCTTCCGAGTACACGCGGACGCGGGCGGGCTTATGTCCTATGGGCTGAGCCATGCTGACCTCTGGCGGCGCGCCGTCACGTCCGTGGACAAGATCCTCAAAGGGACCAAGCCCGACGATTTACCGGTGGAGCAGGCCACCACGTTTGCGTTCGTCATTAACCTCAAGACGGCGAAGGATGTGGGCCTCATGATTCCCCCATCGCTGCTCTTCCAGGCGACAGAGGTGATCCAATGACACAAGTGAGGCTCGATGTCCCCACGCCCAGAGGCGTTGTGCCGATGCACACGCCTCAATCTGTCTAGGAGCTCAGCGGACAGCGCCTCACGAAGAGACCTTCGTGACGACCATACTATTATCGACGTGGACTTGGGCAATGGGGTCAGGGCAAAGGAAAATCGTTAAACCTGGAGGCCGCTAGGGCCATCAGCCTCCACACGAGGGAGACATGCCCTGCGGTGTGTGTTCACACCGGTCTTGTTCGGGCCGCCTGCCCGACATCAGTGACGGGAACATAAGAGGGGAAGGGTGTCCGGGAAGCGGAGCTCCGCGATCGTATGAATATCTACCTGGCTCTTCACCGCCGCGACACCAACAATGCCATGGCATGGCCCATCCCAGCCGGGGGCTGGTCTACCTGGCCGGATTCGGCCGCGCAGCGGTGGAACAGCCCGAGGTGTACAGTCGTGGATGCCCTCCGCGCAACCAGCGAGGTCACGCGTCGTCGACCTCCCAGGGCCTTTGTCCTCTTCACCCGAACGGAGGAACCTTATGGAACGCTACGTGTGCATTCATGGCCACTTCTACCAGCCCCCTCGGGAGAATCCTTGGCTGGAGGCCATCCAACTGCAGGATTCGGCCTATCCCTATCACGACTGGAACGAGCGGATCGCCGCCGAATGCTACGCGCCCAACGCCGCCTCCAGGATATTGGACGGCGAGGGTCGCATCGTCAAGATCATCAACAACTATGCCAGGATCAGCTTCGACGTGGGCCCGACGCTGCTCTCCTGGCTTGAACACACCACACCGGAGACCTATCGGGCCATCCTTGCGGCGGACCGCGAGAGCCAGAAGATCTTTTCGGGACACGGCTCGGCGTTGGCTCAAGCGTACAACCATATGATCCTGCCCTTAGCGAATCGGAGCGACCAGTATACGCAGGTGCTGTGGGGGATTCGGGATTTCGAGCAGCGCTTCGGCCGAACGCCGGAGGGAATGTGGCTCCCCGAAACCGCGGTGAATCTGGAGACCCTTGACATCCTGGCAGAGCTCGGGATCCGCTTCACCATTCTCGCCCCCCATCAGGCCAGCCGGGTGCGGATCATCGGCGACCCCACCTGGAACGACGTCAGCGGAGGACGGATCGACTCCACCAGACCCTACCTGCTGCGCCTCCCCTCGGGACGGCGGATCACCCTCTTCTTCTATGACGGCCCCATCGCCCGGGCGGTGGCCTTCGAAGGCCTGCTCACGACGGGAGAACACTTCGCCGACCGGCTCGTAAGCGCCCTCTCGACAGAGCGCACGTGGCCTCAGCTCGTCCATATCGCCACTGACGGCGAGACCTACGGCCACCACCACCGGCATGGCGACATGGCCTTGGCGTATGCCCTCGATTACATCGACACCAATTATCTCGCGCGCCTCACGAACTATGGGGAATATCTCGAAAAGCACCGCCCTACGCACCTCGTCGAGATCATCGAGAATACTTCCTGGAGCTGTACCCACGGGATCGAGCGGTGGCGGAGTGACTGTGGATGCCATTCGGGCGGGCACCCGGCGTGGCATCAGACCTGGCGGACCCCACTCCGGGAGGCTTTTGATTGGCTCAGAGACACCCTGGCCCCCCACTACGAGTCGCGCCTGGGCCAGCTCCTGAGGGATCCCTGGGAGGCTCGGAACGACTACATCAACGTCATCCTCAATCGCTCGTGGGAAAGCGTGGAGCGGTTCTTGGCCCAGCATGCCGTCCGCAAACTCCCCGAGGCTGACACGATCACGGTCCTCAAGCTCTTAGAGTTGCAGCGCCATCTGATGCTCATGTACACCAGCTGTGGCTGGTTCTTCGATGAGCTATCAGGGATTGAAACGGTGCAGGACATCCAATATGCCGGGCGCGCCGTGGAATTGGCGGAGGCGCTCTTCTGCGAGCCCATCGAGGCGTCCTGGCTCGAACGGCTGATGCAGGCGCAGAGCAACATTGCTGAATACCGTGACGGTGCCCACATCTACCAGACGTTCGTGAAGCCGGCCATGGTCGATTGGGAGAGGGTCGGCGCCCATTACGCCGTGAGCTCCTTGTTCGAGGAGTATCCCGAGCGGACACGCATTTATGGCTATACGTTCGACCGCGAGGACGACCAGCGCGTTGAAGCGGGGAAGGCGAAGCTCATTGTCGGCCGGGCGCTCGCCACCTCCGACATGACCCGCGAGGCGGCCAGGTTGAGCTTTGGCGTCCTCCACATCGGTGACCATCACATCAACGGAGGGGTCCAACTGTTCCGGGGAGAGGAGGGCTATCGGGTTCTGGTGCAGGAACTCACTGAGGCCTTCACCAAAGCGGATTTCTCCGAGGCGATTCGACTGCTGGACAGGCATTTCGGGGAGTCGACATATTCCCTCAAATCCCTCTTCCGCGACGAGCAGCGGAAGGTATTACATCGCATGCTGGAATCGAGTCTGGCGGAGGCGGAAACCGTCTATCGGCAGCTCTATGAGCAACAGGTCCCCCTGATGCGCTTGCTGACCGATCTTGCCATGCCCCTCCCCAAGGCGTTTAGTATGGCCGCCGACTTCTTCCTCAACACCAATCTCCGGAGGGCCCTGGAGCAGGAGGAGCTTGACCTGAACCGCATTATGACCCTTCTGGATGAGGCCGCCAGAGGGAAGATCACACTCGACACGGCCGATCTGGGGTATGCCCTCGAGCAGACCCTCCAGCACATCATCGGGCGGCTGGCTGTCAATCCGAGCGAGCTCACGGTCCTCAAGCAATTACAGGCGGCCGCTGCGCTCGCGCATACACTCCCCTTCGAAGTGGACCTGTGGAGAGCGCAGAATGTCTATTATGAACTGCTCAGAGGGGTCTATCCCGAGTTCCTGGACAAGGCCGACCAGGGGGATGAAGAGGCGCACGCCTGGGTGGAGCGCTTCGTCCCTCTCGGGGAAGCGCTCCGGGTTCGAATCCCATCGGTGGGCGCCTAAATCATGGCATGGACGCATGCCGTCATGCCGGTTCTGTCAGATCTCAGACCTCCTCCGAGTGGCTCATGTGTATAGGCCAACGCGACTTGTCATCCAACCACCCCTCTCCCCGGACGCACTGGAGGAGCGGTATCGTGCGGCCAACGATCCCGTGGCGCGTCGCCACTGGCCAATCGTGTGGCGGCTTGGCCAAGGACTGCCCTCCGAACAGGTGGCGGCCGTCACTGGCGACACGGCCAACGGGGTGCACACCATCGCCCAGCATCACGATGAAGACGGCCCCACAGGTGTCGGCGATCGGCATCATCGCTACCCCGGTAGCCCTGGATTCCTCTCAGGCGCGCCGTATACGGCCTTGGCAGGCGTGCTCGACCAGCCGCCACCCGATAGGGGGCGTTGGACGGGGTCGAAGGTCGCCGCCTGGATGGCCACCGTGCTCGGCCCCCCGTGCACCCGCAGCGGGGCGGGGACGTCCTCCGACAACTCGGCTTGCGCCCCAAATGCCACGGCTACGGCACGCCAAGGCAGCCCCGGCCGCCCAAGCGGCCGTTCAAAAAAGCTTCCCAGCCTCGTGCAGCGCAAACGGGATACCCACCCCCGCGATGTGATTGAGTTGTGGACGGTCGACCAACACCGTTTCGGCCTCACACCGATCCTGCGGCGCGTGTGGTGCCGCCGGGGCAGCGCCCCCCGCCGTGGTCCAGCATCGGTATCCATGGTCTTCTCTGTACGCCGTTGTCCATCCCCCGTCGGGCCGGACATGTTGGCTGCTGCTGCCCACCGTTGCCATGATGGCCTTCACTGTGGCACTCGCCGCATGTGTCCACGCCGTAGGAACGGGACGCAGCAAGCCGATCCTTCCGGGGCTCGATGGTGCGGGTTGGCATGTGAGCCCGCAGCTACAGGTGCTAGAGGGGGTGCATCGCCATTGTTTGCCGCCGTATTTGCCGGGGCTGCAGCAGGCGGAGCGCTCGTGGCCATTGACTCAAGAAGCACTCGCCAATCGCCATTGCCAGGACGTCGAGGCCCTGCAAACCGCGCAAGCCCACCGCTGTCTCAGCTTGCAATGCCGGAGGTGATCCGTGCCCACACCAACGTTCATTGGTGGCCACAAACCGCCTAAACCTGTGTCGATCATCCGGATTTGATATGAGACGGGACATCGGGCCCCAACTGGCCGGATCAGAAGACTGATACAAGCAGCCGCGGGAGAGCTGGATCAGAGGCCCACGTCTTCCCATACGTTCGCGGTCGTGGTGCTCATCGGTCCAGCTCCATCAGCTCACGTCAGCACGGCCTGAGGCGTCGTCGAGCATCGTGAGTGGGTTGTGCGGCACCCGTATCGGCGCCATGGGTTCGGGATCTTTTTCGTTGACACGGCACCTTCCCCAGACTACATTCGGGCTCCCACACGTGCCTGCGCGCGCTGGACCTTCGTTGCGTCCCACGATTGTCACAGAGGAGGGGCGCCATGCCCAAGCCATCCACCAGTCGAATCCCCGCGTGACCATTCGGCCTTGCTCGCCCTCCCGGCCCGCTCCCGGTCGCTGGTACGGCCGAACGACTGAGCCGCTGGGCTGTCGCTCGCCACGTGTCGAACCGCTCCTGGTCACTGTCTCACGCACTCACGGGCCTTCCCAGCATGAGGACGAGTGGCCGGCGTGTCCTTATCCAGCCACCAAGGAGGATCTGATGACCACGAGACCATCGCCGATTCCGGGCGGCTCGCTCAATGCCGCGCTCGACGCGTTCAAAGCCGCCTGTGCGCGGCAGTGGCCTCCAGACGCCTTCGCCCTCGTGAACCAGACGCTCGCAGACCTCGCCCAGACCGGTGTTCAGGAGATGGCTCTGAAGGCCGGCGACGCCGCCCCCCGCTTTACCCTGCCGGATCAGGAAGGTCGACTCGTCGATTCACAGGAGCTCCTGGCCAAGGGGCCGTTAGTGCTGGTCTTCTACCGCGGCATGTGGTGACCCTACTGTCACACGGAGCAGGCTGCTCTGCAAAACTCTGTAGCAGAGATGGAGGCGCTCGGGGCGTCCGTGGTCGCTGTGACTCCCGAGGTCCGTGGCGGGATCCGCACGCTGCCTCCAGGGCATCCCTTTGACGCCGTCTTTGATCAGGCTGGCTTGACAGCGCGTTCGTTTGCCGTCCTGATCGATCGAGGCAACACCGTCGCCCGACAATACCGACTCGTGCACGGCTTTCCCCCGGAATTGCGGGCGCTGTACCGGCAGTTCGGCATCGACCTCGCGGCGCACAACGAGGACGACTCCTGGACCCTGCCGCTGCCCGCGACCTTTGTGATTGATCAGCACGGCATCATCCGGAGCGCCGATGTCCACGTGGACTATCGCAACCGCGCGGAGCCGGCCCAGACTATCGCAGTCCTGCAACAGCTGCGCGCCAGGCGCTAGACAGACGCCCAAGCCGTCGTAGGGCCGGATAAGGATCTGAACCGTTCCCCCAGCCGAGCGGCTGGGAGCCACGGGGCGCTTCTCCGTCAGGCGCCGACGCGGCCGCGGCGCTGGCCACCTGGCACGAGAGGACGCACGCGTAGGGAGGGGGACACGCGATGGGCCAATTGCACAATCGAGTGGCGCTCATCACCGGAGCCGGGCGTGGGATTGGACGGGCGATCGCCCTGGCCTACGCTCAGGAGGGGGCCAGCCTGGCCCTGGCAGGCCGCACCCGCCGCGACCTGGAGCAGACAGCCCAGGAGGCCCAGGTTCTGGGGGCCACGACCTGCATCGTGCCCGTAGATATCTCCGACCCGGCCCAGGTGGAGGACCTGGTGCGCCAGACAGTAGCGCGCTTTGGGACCATCGACATTCTGGTCAATAACGCCGGGATGACTGGGCCCGTGGGTCCCCTGCAGGAGACCGACGTGGCGGCGTGGATACGCACTGTCCAGGTGAACCTCATCGGGACGTATCTGTACTGCCGGACAGTGTTACCAGTCATGTACAGTCAAAACCGTGGCAAAATCATCAATCTGTCCGGCGCCGGGGCGACGAATGCGTGGCGCCATTTATCGGCCTATGGCACGAGCAAGGTCGCGGTGGTGCGGCTGACGGAAACCTTGGCGCTGGAGCTGGAAGGGGCCAACATTCAGGTCAATGCCCTGGGACCCGGCTCGATTCATACGCAGCTGTGGGAGGACCTCCGCGACAAGGCGCACGCGGCCGGCGATGCGCAGCTCGAAGGTGTTTCAGAGCTGTGGACCTGCTATCCTGGATGGGTGTCTGAGAGGAAGTAGCCTTAGCCCTGGAGCCGGCGACCTAGAGGTCCTGCCGAACCCCTAGACGACCAGGTTGTCGAACAGTTCCTTCAGGTTGGGCTGGGCCTCCAGAGACCAGAGCAGTTCCAGCGCCCGGTCGCATTGTTGCGCAGTCAGTAATTCCGCGCAGCAGCTCCGGAACTTGGCCTCGACGTCAGCGTCGCTCATGGGGTTTTGCGGGAACCCCTTCGGATAGACGCATTGGGCGACGTGTGTTCTCCCAGACCCGGTCGTGACTTCTAGTCGGCAGTTCATCTCGTCAGGGTAACGACGGGAGAATTCCGGGTTCGGATCGATGGTCATTTTGCTGATCAGGGCACGTAACGCCGGGTCGTGAATCCGTTGCGGGTTAAAACTGGCAGGAGTCACGACTCCATCATGCAGTGCCACTGCCACCAGGTAGGGGATACTATGGTCTGCGGTTTCCCGGGTCTGGGGGTTCCATTTCTCCGGCTCATGGACCGCCCTGAGGAAGAGCCCGTCAGGGAGTTCCAGATGGATGGCCGCTATGTCTTCTGGAGACACCTGGGAGTGCAACTCCACCGCAAGACCAGTGGGCCCCTGGGTGCCTCCCTGGGACGGAAAAAACTTGAACCTGGTAGCGTTGATACTATAGGGTTCGTCCCAGCCCTCCTCCTCCCACTGGACGGGATGGCCCAACATTTTGGCCCATAGCCCTTCTGAGCCATCAAAGGGCTCAAAGGGGCCAGTGACGCCACACTCGGCCAGTTGGGCGGCAAAGATACCGGCTTTGGTCCCATGAGGACCGGCCATGCCCTTCCACATGGATAATTCGCCCACCCGGGTCTGGCCC
>JBKPCR010000489.1:0-9401 GCA_046727435.1 bacterium
CCATCACGATTCTGTTCCCAGGAAGGACTCGTGTGGTGTAAAGTACCCCCGAACCAGGACCTCGAATTCGTGCTGTCTCTACTCGCCAAGGAGACCTCGTATGAACGGTGTCACCGCTATTGCCAGTATTCTGAAGCAGGAGGGTGTTGAATGGATCGGCTGTATGCCCTCCAATTCTCTCATCGAAGCGGCTGCCGCGGCCGGCATCCGGCCCATCGTCTGCCGGCAGGAACGCACCGGTGTGCATATGGCCGATGGCTTCTCTCGTATCAACAACGGCAAGCGTCTCGGCGTTTTCCTGATGCAAGCTGGACCTGGGGCGGAGAATGCCTTCGGCGGCGTCGCGCAGGCGTTTGCCGATTCCGTCCCTATTCTGCTCCTACCCGCAGGTGCCAATCGCGACCGCCTGGGGGTGCCGCCGACGTTCAGCCCCACCCGGAGCTATGAGACCATCACCAAATGGTCGGCTCAGATCAATTCCGCCTCGCGCATCCCGGAATTGATGCGGCGCGCCTTCACCAAACTGCGCTCGGGGCACCCAGGTCCTGTCTTGTTGGAAATCCCCTCGGACGTAGCCGGGGAGGAGATTCACGGAGATCTTGTCTATGAGCCGCCTCCGATTGTGCGCTGTGCCGCCGATCCCGAAGCCGTGCGTCGAGCCGCTCAGGCCCTGCTGGCCGCCGAACGCCCGATCATTCATGCCGGTCAGGGGGTGCTCTATGCTGAGGCCACCGACGAATTAGTGCGCCTGGCCGAGTTCCTGCAGATTCCTGTGATGACAACCCTGCCAGGCAAAAGCGCCTTCCCAGAACACCACCCTCTCTCCGTCGGCACCGGATCACGCGCCACCACCGGTGGCGTCTACCACTTTCTGCGCCGTGCCGACGTGGTGCTGGGCCTCGGCTGTAGCTTCGCCATCAGCGGCTTCGCCGTCCCCATCCCAGCCGGGAAAACTCTCATCCACGCCACCAACGATCCCGATGACATCAACAAAGACCATCCATGCCGATACCCGCTGGTCGGCGACGCCAAGTTAGTGCTCGCTCAGCTCTTGGATGAACTGCGCCAGCAGGCCGGAGCCTCAGGGCGTCCCGTCAACCAGGCGCTGGCGGAGGAGATTGCCTCAGTCAAACAGGCCTGGCTGGCGAAGTGGCTGCCCAAGCTAACCGCCGATGAGGACCCGATTAACCCATATCGGGTGGTCTGGGATCTGATGCACACGGTAGACCTCGATAACGTCATTGTCACCCACGAATCGGGGAGCATCCGCGAGCAGCTGGTGCCGTTCTGGGAAGCGCGCCATCCAAGGAGCTTCATCGGTTGGGGAAAATCGACGCAGTTGGGCTATAGCTTGGGACTGGCGATGGGCGCCAAGCTGGCGGCACCTGAGAAGGACGTCATCCATATGATGGGCGACGCCGCCTTCGGCATGGTCGGGATGGATGTCGAGACGGCTGTACGGGCCCGCATTCCCATTCTCACCATCATCTCGAACAATGCGACCATGGCCATCTATCCAGATAGCCGCTTCCCCATGGCCACCGCACGCTATCAGCTCAAGAAGTTATCAGGCAATTTCGCCGAAGTGGCGCAGGCACTCGGGGCTCATGGGGAGCGGATTCATAAGCCTCATGAGATCGTGCCGGCTATCCGACGGGCCATCGAGGTGACACGCTCCGGACAACCAGCGGTCCTGGAGGTGATGATTAGTGAGGAAGGAGCCACCTCGACGTTCAAGTTTGATTAATCCCCGCCTGGGGAGACGTCTCTACTGGAACTAGTGATGCCCACGTGCATCGCCACCATCACAGATTGCGGAACTGGAGGGGAATATCATGAATGGCGCCGAGGCAGTGATCCGAGCCCTGGAGAAGGAAGGGGTCAGATATATCACGGGTTTTTCTGGAGGAGGCCTGGCCCCGCTCTGGGAGCCGCTGCGGAACTCAGCCACCATCCGGGCGTTTTCCTCCCGTCACGAACGCCTGGGAGTAGAGATCGCTGACGGATATGCTCGGGCTACCGGCCAGGTAGGGGTGGCCATGACCGGCACGGGACCGGGGGCCACCAACACGCTGACCGGCATCGCCGATTGCTATGCCGACAACGTCCCCGTACTCTTGCTCATGGGCCAACATCCCTTGCGCAACCTCGGGAAAGAGTACCAACAGGAGGTGTCAGCGAGTATTTTCGACGGCCTGGTCAAATGGCGGGGCACCTTTACACGAGTCGATGACATTCCCGGCATCATCCGACGGGCGTTCACCGCCCTGCGCTCCGGCTCGCCCGGCCCGGTGGTTCTGGAAATGCCACAGGACGTCCTGCGGGCTGAAGGCCCCGATGCAGCCCTGCAGTATGACCCGGTTGGACCGGGGCGAAAAGCCGCTCCTGACCCCCAGGATATCGACACAGCTGCCGACCTCCTGGTGCAGGCCCGCTATCCCATCCTGAACGTGGGTGGTGGAGCCCTGTCGGCGGGCGCGGCGCCCGAGGTCAGAGAGTTGGCCGAACTGCTGTCCATGCCGGTCGCCACCACTCTGGTGGGCAAGAGTGTATTTCCCGAAGACCACCCGCTGGCGCTCGGCCTGGGGGTCTATCCGCGCAGTCGCTATGCCACGGGGCCGGCGCTGCAGATCAATCGCAAGGCCGACGTGGTGCTGGCGGTGGGCAACTCCTACCGTATGCCAAACGGCACCGATGGCCGGCCTATTCCCTCAGGCGTCAAGCTGATCCACATCAACGCTGACCCCGCCGACCTGAACAAGACGTATCGCGCTGATGTCGCTATGTTGGCCGACGCCAAACTGGCCCTGCAGGCGCTCATCACCGCCGTGCGCGATCGCATCGGAGTGCGGGAAGGGGGGTTCAAGCCGGAGGTCGTGTCCGAGATTCAGCAGGCGCGGAACAAGTGGTTAGGGGAATGGATGCCGGTGTTCACCGATGATTCCGTGCCAACCAACGGTTATCGCGTCATCTACGACTTGATGCAGGTGGTCGACCGCGACAGGACCGTCGCCCTGCATGACGCCGGCGGCAGCCGGGGCTATCTGTCGCCGTTTTGGGTGGCCACCAAGCCCAACACGTATGTTGGTATGGGCGGCATGGCAGCCATGGGTTGGTCCATGGGCGGTGCCATCGGCGCCAAACTGGGCCGACCGGATCATCTGGTGGTGCATCTGATCGGCGATGCGTCGTTTGGGATGACTGGCATGGAAGTGGAGACAGCAATCCGTATGGGCCTTCCCACCCTGACGATCCTGATCAATAACGGTGGCATCGGCGGCGGTGTCATGGGGATGAATCGGCCCGCCGGGACCCCTCCGGAGGTCGCCAAATTGGGGGGCAATTTTAGCCTGGTGGCACAGGGATTGGGAGCCTACAGCGAACGCGTCGAGCAGCCAGGTGACCTGATCCTCGCCTATCGGCGTGCCATCCGCGCCACTGAAGACGGCCAGGCGGCGCTCGTTGAGGTCATGATCAAGCCGATGCGCACGCCGGAGCTGCCGGATGACTGGGCGTTGTAATGGGGTAATGGAGGACAGTGGCGAGTCCCCGCCGGTTTCTAGTCGGGCTACGCGTCATAGTTCAGGGCTCTTGGGAGGTATATAACCGCCCTCTCCGGAGGTACTCTTCTTAGCCTGGATAATGGCATTCCGGGTAGGGACAAACATTATGACCATACTGGCGTAACACCGCTGTTCAGAGAAAGGCACCAGGGGTTTCGGCGCCCGTAATGGCGTTAGAGGCAGGCTTTGGCCAGGCTTTGGGATAGGATCACTTGACTCACACCAACTTTCAGCCACGACTGCGTTGCAGCCTACAATATCTCGGGGTTACGATGCTTTCTCTCGGGCTGGTACAAAATGAATCTCTAGCCTCTGGTGAAGAGCCGTCGCGATGCGCTGCAGCATGCTCAACGAGTGCCCCTCGTAGTCCGCATCTTCGAGGCGAGCGATCACCGACTGTTTCGTGCCAATCAGGTCAGCCAGTTGCTGTTGGGTTAACCCTGCCCTGGCTCTTGCCTCGTAGATCATGCGGGCCACCTGAGCATGAATGATTTCTTCCTCAATCATGGCCTTTAATGCTGGGTCATTCCCAACCTCAGACCCGCCAGCTCTCGATCGATAAACCTGGAATCCGACGAAAATGGTTCACGTTTTCGGTCACCATGACCAGGTTATGCTTCAGGGCTGTGGCGGCTATGAGGATGTCGGCATCACTGATGAGTTGGCCCTCTTGGTAGAGCAAGGCGTATAACTCAGCCGCTTGGACAATGATGTCATCCGTCAATGGCAGCACCTGGCTGTGCTGACAGCGCTGTTCGAAGCGAGCCATCTGGCGGGTCGCACGACGAGCCTTCAGTCCTCGCAAAATCTCATAGCGCGTGATGATCGAGAAGGTGAAGTGGCGGAAGACGGTCAGGTAACGGCGTGCGTTGTCCTGAACACGTGGATCAACCCCTTTCATGATTTCTGACAGCGTATCGGTGTCGAGGAGGGCTGACTCCATGGCGGCTTAGGGCTCCTGCCGCATGAAACGGCTACGATCCAGGGCGATCGCCTCAATCTGTGCAATTTCCTCTTCCGCACAGCCTTCGTACACCTGATGCCACGCCTCTAGCGTCTCGTCAGGGCATTCTACGATGGGCTCGTGGATCGTGATTCGCACACACTGATGCTCGGGGAGGTCGAGCGTCTCAAGGGGTTTCAGCGTTCCGTTTTCATAAATCGCTTCAACAACCCGGGCCATAATGTCGATCTCCTATTGTTCATACACACCATGATGTCATCGTCAGGCCGTCCCATTGCGTCAATGGCACATGTTGCGATATTGCAAGTTGCATCCGAGTGCCTCCTGAGCTATGGCACGCCACAGCATGGTGTACGCGCCAGCCATCGCCCATATGGGCATTATCTACCCCCCGCCGCAGGCAACTGCCTGCGCCCATAAGTTGGTATTGTACACGCATATTTGCCGGCACGCACGCCAGGATATGATGGCGATTATTGTGTGTACCAGGGCGATTGCTCGATGATGAAAATCGTCGCCAAGGGCAGCAGCAAACTGAGCATGGTCACGGTGATCAGCAGGATGCCCAGGTCGCTGTAATCCGCCGGCACCGCGAGGGCACCGGTCGCCTGATCCTGCACCTCACGGGTGACGAGGAAGATCTGGTTCAGGTATTTGGTGCCGAGGGTGCTGAGGGACAGCGCCAGGTTGGTGAAGGATGCCATCACGGCGAAGAATGTGGCTTTTAATTGGGCCGGCGCGCTGTTGGCGATCCAGGCCAACATCGGGATCATCGCCACCTGTCCCAAGGGCGATTCCAACGCCGTATCGATCACCGCGATGAACCGGGCATCGACGATGCCGCCGGTCAGGGCGGAGGTCCAGTCGGCGAGACCGTAGTACATACCGATGATCGGCAGGGTCAGCACCGTTCCAACGATGGTCAGAAAGCCGACGACATAGGCGATCGAACGCTCAGCCATGAAGCGGCGGAACATGAACATTCCCAGCAACGCCAGGCATTGGCTGATTAAAGCCAGCTTGGCGAGGAATTGCTCGTCGAAGCCCAGAACATCGATCTCCCACCAGGTCGCACCGGCCCCAGGTGCTGGTAGGGCGCGGAACACGAAGATGATGATGGCGGTGCCGAGGAGCGCATGGCGTGCGGCCGGGCTGAGATCCTTCAAGAGTTTTGCCATCAGGAACAGCACGATGCCCATCGAGCCGGCGAAAATGATTTCTTGATTATAGGGTATCTCAAGCAGCCCCATCGTGAGCGTGAATACTGCAAAGACGAGACTACCGCCGAGGAGCCACCAGTTGGCGGGGGGTGGCTCCTCATGTGGATTGAGGAGGCGCGTGACCTCCTCGACTGGCACCCCGGCGCGACGCAGCGTATGGGCGCGCAGCCGTTTCAGTATCGTGGCGAAGACCACCCCGAGCACGGAGATCGCCGGAATGAGCATGGCTAGTTTATAGATATCGATGTAGACCGCAGCTTTCATGGTTTCTGTCAACTCACCAGCGTCGCGGAACATCAGAATATTCACCAGCGATACGGCGATGCCACCCCCAACGATCGCCACACGACCGAGGGTTTGCATGGTGGTATGCATGAGCTTGATGGCATGCTCGTCGTAGGGACGGCCGGACTCGTCAACCACCGGCACGGCCTCCACCGTCATGGCATCGGCCACGACGTCCTGGATCACATAACCGAGCGGCGATAATAGGGCGCTCAGCACGAACCAGGCCTCGACGCTCATGTATTGCGCCATGGACAATGGGGCACTCAGCAAACCCAGCATAATTCCCAGGCTCGCGGCGATGAGCGCCGCGCCCAGAAAGACCAGCAGGGACTTCCAGCGCCACGCCAGATCGACGACGTGGCCGAGGGGCATTTTCAATGCCCAGGGGATGCCGGCCCAGAAGCCGAGCATGGCAAGAAATTCTGCCGAGAGTCCGAGGTAGTCCTTCACGAAGAAGGTGCCGACGATAGCCGTCAACCCGGAAATGCCTGCCGCCATGTAGACCATCAGCGGGGGCAAATAGCTGATACGCATTTGTCGGCCGAGGTCGATGATATTCGCGTCCAGCCAGGTCCATAACTTCCATAGTACCACGCGTCGTCCTGCAAGGAAGAAGCGATGTAAGAATTGGGCCACATGGTCCTCCATCAGCTTTCCAGCAGCGCCCATCCCCCGCCGGATCGACACCCTATGGCGTCGCCTCTGGCCGGCGCTGATCGGTAGTTCTCGGTGACAAGCGTGACATGGCCTGCAAACGCCCATGGGGAAAGACCTGACGATTACTGCTCAGGCATGAGTATAGCACGCGTTTCATCCCAGGAGGACGGCTTGCCTAGGGTCTCTGTTCACTTGCGGCAGTGAAGGGGTGCCGGTCAGCCCAATACGCGTGGTGCATTTTCGGTGATCTCCTCTCCCACGCGGCGCTGATGACCCGACGCTACCCGATGCGCCATGGCTTGCAGACGCTGGTCATCTTCCCAAGCCACACGTACGGCCTGCCTGCCGTACGAGCACCCCTTGCCGCAGGTGTTGAAGGAAGCCGGCTACTGCACCACGTTGAGCGGCGATGAAGCGGTAAGGCTCATTGAGTAATACGACGGCAAGAAACCATTCTTCCTGTACGTCGCTTCTCGCGTCCTGCACACCCATTCGACACGTTCATCCGCGCCGAGGCCGACACGTATTGTAGGAGGAAGGTCGAGCCGACGGGCGGCGCTGAGCGTGCGGACCGACCCCGGGCGCGGACCCCCGCGGGAGGATGGCTGAGGGGCACGGGGGTGCGCACGCGGGTAGTGGCAAAGGCTGGGTGAATTTCCTATACTCTTCCCTGGGGGCTCACCCCGGGGTAGATGGATGTACAACCCAGGCTGTGCTCGTGCGTCACTATGAGGAACACACAATGGGAACCCGGCAGATCGTGATCAACGTCCCAGATAAGGTGCTACTAGCTACCAAAAGTGATGAGGCCACCTTTGCGCGTGAGGTGGCGATGCTCGCAGCCATCAAGCTGTATGAGCTCGGCCGTTTGTCATCTGGCCGGGCGGCCGAACTCGCTGGCATACCCCGCATGGAGTTCTTGCTGGCTCTGCAGCGCTACAAGGTTCTTCCCCTGGCAGCAGAGCTGGATGACCTAGATCGCGGCCATGCCTGATGCCATTAGCAATACCTCACCGCTTCTCTACCTATACCGGATCGAGGCACTAATGTGGCTGGATGCCCTCTTCGGCGAAGTATGGATGACAAACGCCGTGGCCCATGAGTTGGCAGAGGGCCGACGACAAGGCTACAATGTGCCTGATCCGGACACCTACCACTGGTTGCGTCGTATGGAACCACGGGCACTTCCTTCAGAATGGCTCTCTCTGGATTTAGGACTAGGCGAACTAGCTGCCATGGCCTTAGCGTTGGAAAATCCGGCGCATGTTGTGCTCCTCGATGACGCTCTAGCACGCCGTGTTGCCCAGGCGGCCGGCCTCACGGTTTGGGGGACACTCAAAGTGCTACTTGAAGCCAAAGCGCAAGGTTTGACCGCACGCATTACTCCGTTCGTCGATCGACTTGCTGACAGTGGTATGTGGCTCTCACAGGAGATACGACGTCGTATCCTGACCCTGACTGAAATGACTGATCAGGGTACAAGGCCAGTGAGGCAGACCATGAAAGTAAGTACGCTCTTCGCTTCTCAAGAACCCACGTAGAAAGGGAGGAACGATCGTAAAGCAATTCGATGCACCACGCATGCCCACAGGGCCAAGCCGCTGAGTGCTGGCGCGGCTGGCGAGGGGCTTGCGGACCGACCCCAGGCACGGGACCCCGTGAGATGACGGCTGGGGGCATGGAGGGTGCGCACACGAGTAACGGCAACGGCCGTGTGAATTGTGCTCCGTGCGACCTCTGACCGGCGGAACCACTTTCGCTTCGCTTATGTTCGTAGGTGATCCTCTTACTGGGCGCTTCTACTTCACGGCGTGTAGCCTCGTCGCAGCCTCCATGATCCCTCGGCGCAGGATCTCCACTTCGCTGGAGTAGCAGATGATCTTCGCCCCGGCGCGGATCCACTGCTCGCCCTGCTCGATCGAACCCACCAGCATTGACACATCCTTACTGTGTCGCCTGGCCGCCTCGATCAACCGCGTGCGGTAGTCATCAATCACCTTGCCCTGGTCCGGCGTGCCAAACACCCCGAGTTCCTGGGCTAGGTCGGACGGGCCCAGCGTCACGGCGTCTATCCCTGGCACTCCCATGATCGCATCGATGTTGTCGAAGGCCTGTTGCGACTCGAACATAATCGCCAGATGAATCTGGGCGTTGAGGAAGCGCTGGGTCTCACCCACAGGGCCAGTCTCATAGTCGGTATGATTGCCGATGCCGGCCATGCCCCGCAGCCCATCTGGCGCGTACAGACTGGCGTTCACCACCTCCTGAGCGATCTCCGGCGTGTCCACCTGCGGCACATGCAAGCTCCAGACCCCCGCGTCAAGGAGCCGCGTGATCCACTCGCGGTTGCCCTGCGGCGGACGCACCGTCAGGGTGAAATCCATCGCCCTGGCGAGCAGCGCCATGGTGGACAACGTCTCTATCGAGGGTGAGGCGTGCTCCATGTCAAATCGGGCAAAGTCCAGGCCAGCGGACTTCATCAGTCGGAGAATAGCGGGGTTACGCACCATATTGATCCAGACGCCGACCTGTGTCTCGCCGCGCGCCAATGCCTGCTTCATGGAGTTGCTTTGCATGGTTCTCTCTCCTCCTGGGTGAGCAGTGACAATTGGCCAGTTTTGTGCGTCTTTTACCATGGACAAATGACCAGAGGCAAGGCCAAAGAGGCAAGACCGCAGTCTGGCCTCACACCTGGCTCAAGGTCAGGAG
>JBKPCR010000490.1:0-9047 GCA_046727435.1 bacterium
CCCATCTTCCATACCTGAGACGAAGACTACTGGAAATTCCAGGCCCTTGGAAGTGTGCAGGGTCATCAGCACCACCCGACCAGCATCATCGATGAGGGTGTCTTGATCGGCCATGAGTGCCGTCTGATCGAGGAAGCTCATTAGTGATGTATCTTGGGCGCGTTCTTCGAAATCGTCCGCTGCGGTGATGACTTCCTGGATATTTTGCCGGCGCATTTCATCCTCGCCTGCGGTACTGTATTGTTCGAGGAAGTTGGTGCGGCGAATCAGCTCGCGAATGAGCTCGGCGACGGACGAGGTCGCCGCCAGTCCGCGCAAATCTTCCGCCAACGCGAAAAATTGTTTTACCTTGCTGCCTGCAGCTCCGCTTAAGAGCCCTGTGGCCAGCACCTCGCCCACGGCATCATAGAGCGGGATGCCACGCATCTCTGCGTGCGCGGCGATCTTATCGACGGTCACCTTGCCGATCCCACGCGGTGGGACGTTGATGACGCGCCGCAGGCTCACCGAGTCTCGCGGGTTGGCCATCATGCGCAGGTAGGCCAGGAGGTCCTTGACCTCCTTACGCTCGTAGAATTTCAGCCCGCCGACGATCTGGTAGGGGATGCTTTCCTTTCGCAACGCATCTTCGATGGCTCGTGACTGGGCGTTGGTACGATAAAAAATGGCCACGTCGCGATAATCCCACCCCGCCGACAGGCGTAAGCGGCGGATCATTTGGCAGATGAGCGCTGCCTCCTGCGTTTCATCGACCGCCTCGATGTACGTCAGCTTTTCGCCAGCCTCCCGCTGTGTCCATAGGCTCTTGCCCTTGCGTTCGGTGTTCTTATCGATGACCTTGCCTGCGGCTTCCAGAATGCTCTTGGTCGAACGATAATTCTCCTCCAGCTTGACCACCGCACACTCCGGATAATCCCGTTCGAAGGAGAGAATGTTGCTGATATCCGCTCCCCTCCACGCGTAAATCGATTGATCATCGTCGCCAACGACGCAGAGATTACGGTGTTCGGCGGCCAGCAGGCGGATGATGCGGTACTGGGCGTGATTGGTATCCTGGTACTCATCGACCAGAATGTAGCGGAATTTTTGCTGGTAATAGCTTAAGACCTCGGGGACCTCCTCAAAGAGCTGCCCCGTCTGCATGAGCAGATCATCGAAGTCGAGGGCGTTTTGGTCCACCAGCTTTTTCTGATAGAGCTGATACACCCGTCGCACCGCCTCTTCAAGCCCAAAATTTTGCCCACCCCCGCGGGCGAACTGCTCCGCCGTGATCAGTTGATTCTTTAACCGACTGATGCGCCCGCCGATGGCCTGGGGGGCATACCGATCAGGACTAATGTTCAGCTCGCGCAGGCACTCTTTGATGAGGGCGGACTGATCGGCGGTATCGAGGATGACAAAATTCCGGGTATGGCGCCCGAGATGTTCGATTTCACGCCGCAACAGGCGAGCGCAGGCAGCGTGAAAGGTGCTCACCCAGATCTCCTGACTGGAGGCCCCGAGGAGCCTCTCGACGCGACGGCGCATCTCCTCCGCTGCCTTATTGGTGAAGGTGAGCGCCAGGATCTGCCACGGGGCAACGCCATGT
Organism: bacterium; assembly: GCA_046727435.1. Taxonomy (GTDB): domain Bacteria; phylum Tectomicrobia; class Entotheonellia; order J063; family CAVPRW01; genus CAVPRW01. Next base: position 1,589 of record JBKPCR010000490.1, read on the forward strand.
GCGCCGATGAGGCGGGCGATACGATGGGTAATGACGCGGGTTTTGCCGGAGCCGGCCCCCGCCAGGATCAGCAGGGGGCCATCCGCATGTAACACCGCCTGGCACTGCGAGGGATTGAGTCCTGCTAAGACATCCCCCGTGGCCGCGGGTGGGTCGTCGGATGCTGGATGTGGGCTCATTCGACGGTCACGCTTTTGGCCAGATTGCGTGGTTGATCGACATCACACCCACGCCGGACCGCGATGTGGTAGGCCAGCAGTTGCAAGGGCAGCACCAGGACCAACGGCTGCAACAAATCCGGGACGTCGGGCACATACAGGACGTGCTGGGCATGCCGCTTCAGGTCCTCATCGCCCTCCGTGCCAACAGCGATGATGATGCCGTCTCGCGCCTTGATCTCCTCCAGGTTGGAGACGATTTTATCATGCACGCGACTTCGGGGTGCCAGGATGACCACCGGCATCTGCGGATCGATGAGCGCGATCGGGCCGTGTTTCATCTCGCCCCCAGCATAGCCCTCAGCGTGGATGTAGGATAATTCCTTCAGCTTCAGCGCCCCCTCCAGGGCAATCGGGAACGACAGACCACGGCCGAGGAACAGGAAGTCCCGCTTAGTGGCAAACTGTCGCGCCAACTCCGTGATGGCTTCCTCGTGTTCCAGCACTCCCTCCATCAGGCGTGGCATCTGCAAGAGGTCTTGCGCCAACTTCTTGCCTCGTGCCTCGGCGAGTGTGCCCTGTTGGCGCCCGAGCGCCAACCCCAGCAGATATAAGGACACCAACTGGGTCGTGAAGGTCTTGCTCGCGGCCACGCCGATTTCCGGCCCCGCGTGCGTATAGAAGACGCCATCCGACTCACGGGCCAGCGTGCTATCCATGACGTTGCTAATGGCCACGGCTGTGGCGCCATGGCGCTTGGCCTCGCGGCCGGCAGCGATGGTATCGGCCGTTTCACCCGACTGTGAGATGCCCACGAACAACGTGTGCTGATCGAGCACCGGCTGGCGATAGCGGAACTCTGAACCGTAATCGACTTCAACCGGAATACGGGCCATATCTTCGATCATATACTTGCCGATGAGGGCGGCATGCCATGAGGTGCCGCAGGCCACCAGCAGGACACGTTGCACCTGCGCCAGGAAGCGCGATGCGTGGCCGAGCTCGAGCGCGGCATCACCCGTCTCTGGAAGCACTCGGCCGCGGAAGGTATCGAGCACAGCGCGCGGCTGTTCGAAGATCTCCTTCAGCATGAAATGCTTATAGCCCCCCTTCTCGGCCATGATGGGGTCCCACGTCACGTGGCGGATATCCTTCCCCACCACGTGGCCGTCGAGGCTGCTGACGCGTACCCCTTCGCGCGTTAAGGTAGCCACCTCGCCATCGTCCAGGAAGATGACCTCCCGCGTGTGATTCAGCACCGCGGGCACATCCGAGGCCAGGAAATAAGCCCCCTGGCCGAGACCCACCACGAGTGGGCAGCCGGAGCGCGCACCGACCACGGTATTGGGATCGTCCGTACTCAAGACGGCGATGGCATAGGCCCCCACCACCTCCTGTAAAGCTTGAAGCACGGCGGCTGTGAGATCGCCAGTGAAGTACTTGGCGATCAGGTGGACGATGACCTCGGTATCGGTCTCGGTGCGGAATTCATGCCCCTCGGCGCTGAGCTTCTCCTTCAGGGCTAGATAATTCTCGATGATGCCGTTATGCACGAGGACAAATCCTGCGGCTTCATGCGGATGTGCGTTCAGCTCGGTGACGCGACCATGGGTCGCCCAGCGGGTATGGCCGATGCCGATCGTGCCGGTGGGCGGGTCGTTTCCGACCACCTCCTCTAGGTTCTTCAGCTTGCCCACGGCTTTACGGATCGCCAATTGCGCGTCGTTGATGACGGCGATGCCCGCCGAATCATAGCCGCGATATTCCAAACGTTTCAGCCCCTCGATCAGAATCGGGACTGCATTGTCTCCGCCGATATAGCCGATAATCCCACACATCCTTGATTCCTCCAACCCCAGACGCGGGTGAGCTCCCCGTGTACAACCCGGACACGGTCCTACTCCTTGTCTTGGGTGCCGTGAGCCTTGGGCTTGCGCTGCAAGGCCCAGCCCTCGCGATGCACCTGGTCTTTGGTGTTAAAGACCAGCGCGTCGGGGGGCACCTCCTTGCGCACCGTTGTGCCAGTGGCGATGTACGCCCCATGCCCGATTCGCAACGGCGCGATGATCTGGCTATCGCTACCGATAAACACCTCGTCCTCGATAACGGTTTCGTTTTTCTTATCACCGTCGTAGTTACAGGCGATGAACCCAGCACCCACGTTCACGTCCTTCCCCATGACGACGTCACCGATATAGCTCAGGTGTGCGGCTTTGGACTCATCGCCTATGATCGATTTTTTGACCTCGACGAAATTGCCGACCCGCACCCGCTTGCCCAACACCGATTCCGGTCGCAAATGGGCGAAAGGGCCCACATGCGAGCCGGCAGCGATCGTGCTGCCGGTGATGACACAGGATGGGAAGATGATCACACCATCCTCGATGGTACTGTCGCGGATGACGGTATTAGGCCAGATCTCACAGTCTTCGCCGATCACTGTCTGGCCGAGGATGTGGGTGTTGGGGTGGAGCACAGTATCGCAGCCGATCTGAACCTCGGGATGCACATAGGTGGTGTGCGGGTCGATGATGGTCACGCCGCTCGCCATCAGGCGCTCGAGCACCTGTTGGTGGAGGAGCGCTTCAGCCCTCGCCAAGTCGGCTTTGGAATCCACCCCGATCGCTTCACGCCAATCGTCGCATAGTACCGCCTGGACCAGGAGTCCCGACCGGCAGGCGGCGCCGATGACATCGGTCAGATAATACTCCCCTTTGACGTTATCGGAGGTGAGGTCATGCAGGGCAGGATAAACGAAGCTCGCCTGGAAGCAATAGATGCCCGTGTTGATCTCGCGAATGGCACGCTCCGCATCGCTGGCGTCGAGAGCTTCGACGATGCGCGCCACCTGCCCATTATGCTCACGTACCACCCGTCCCAAGCGCCCTGGCTGCTCCATCTCCGCGGTCAACAACGTCGCCACCGCTCCAGAGCGGCGGTGCGCGTCCACCAGGCGCTGCAGTGTCTCGGCACGTAGCAACGGCACGTCGGCGTGCAAGACCAGCACATCGCCAGGGAAATCTTTCAAGATCTCCTCGGTCTGCCGCATCGCGTGCCCGGTCCCCAGTTGTTCCGTTTGTTCGACCGCGCGCCAGCCGACGGCAGGCAGCATCTGCGTGATCGGCTCTGCCTGCTGCCCCACCACAACCACGGCCGGGGCAGCTTGGAGGGACGCGGCTAACTCAAACGTATACAAGATCATAGGCCGCCCGGCCACCGGTTGGATCACCTTGGGGGTTTTGCACCGCATACGGGTGCCTCTACCCGCGGCCAGAACGACGGCTGCCAATGAGCTCATGGCCATCTCCTTCATTGTGGGGGGAACTCGCCACCGCGCTCCCAGCATCCTGTCCTCTGCGTGATGGGCACAGCGGCGGATCCTTTCTCCTGCCATTAGTGATGCAATGATACTTCTGTCGTGGGATCAGACGTGGAAGACCGCCGGACCTCGACGCCAAGCGTGCGGATCTTCTTGCGGAGGGTATTGCGGTTAATGCCCAGCAGGTCCGCGGTGCGCAATTGGTTTCCATCGGTTTCGTCCAGAATCACCTGCAGCAAGAAGCGTTCGATCTCACTGAGGATGACGTGATAGATCTCACCACTGCCCGCCGATTGCGCATTCAGGAAGAGTGCGCGCGCCTTGCGCTCCACCAGCCGGCGTAGAATGTCAGCATCGTCTGCTTCTTTGGGGCCGCCGCGGAGGGATTCGGGAAGGTGTTGCGGGAGGATCACGCTGCTAGTGGTAAGCACCATGGCGCGCTTCATCACGTTCTCCAACTCGCGAATATTCCCTCCCCAATGATAGGACAGCAGAATCTCACGGGCATCATTCGACAGGAACTTCCGTCCGGTCCCCAGCTCGTCCTCGTACCGCTGCAAGAAGTAATCGATCAATAGGGGGATGTCCTCACGCCGTTCGCGCAATGGCGGGATATACAGGGGGACGACGTTCAGTCGATAGTACAGGTCCTCACGAAAGCGCCTCTGCGTCACCGCAAGTTCCAGATTCTGATGCGTGGCCGCGATGATGCGGACATCGACGCGAATGGGGTCACGGCCGCCGACGCGGTAAAACTCCTTCTCCTGCAGGACGCGCAGCAGCTTGGCCTGGAGGTTGAGGTCCATGTCTCCAACCTCGTCCAGGAACATCGTGCCGCCGTCGGCTTGCTGAAACTTGCCGATGGTGGTGGCGGTGGCACCGGTAAATGACCCTTTCTCATGCCCGAACAGTTCACTCTCTAGGAGTTCGTGTGGGATGGCGGCGCAGTTCACTGTCACAAACGGCCGTTTGGCGCGCTTGCTATGGCGATGGATGGCCCGCGCAATCAACTCCTTGCCGGTGCCGCTCTCGCCCTCGATCAGGACAGTCACGTCACGGTCGGCCACCATGCCGATCATTTTATAGACTTGCTGCATCTGCTCCGTCCGGCCGATGATGCCGCTGGCGTGGAGACTATCGCGCAGGTCGAGGGGCACGGGTATCGTCGCATCCGCCGCCGCGGCACGGGCCCGCAAGGCCTGGTGCGCCAGAGTGACCACATCCTCCAGGTCGAACGGCTTGATGATATACTCGTAGGCCCCCTTCTTCATGGCATTGATCGCCGTGTCAACGGTTCCTTGAGCGGTCATGATCACGACCATGGGAGGATCGGGTAGGGTGCGGATTTGCTCTAGGAGACTGAGGCCGTCGATGTCGGGGAGACGGATGTCAAGGAAGACCAGTGCATAGCTCCGCTCAGTGAGTTGGCGGAGGGCGAGGTAGGCGTTTTCCGCACTTTCCACCTTCCATCCCCGACGCATCAATCCACGGCTCAAAACCCAGCGGATACTCTCTTCGTCATCCACCACTAAAATGCGTTCGTCCGCCATACTTCCTCATCCTTCCAAGGGCCCCTCTGACGTTCCTGGGTTGACCGGGAGATAGATCCGTACGGTGGTCCCCTGACCAGGGAGACTCTTGATGATGAAATGTCCGCCATGCTCTTCGACAATCCTATGCGCAATAGCGAGCCCCAGGCCAGACCCCTTGGCCTTCGTCGTAAAAAACGGCGTAAACAGCTTACGCTGGACCTCTGGCGGAATCCCTACGCCCTCGTCAGCAAGTTCCACCACGAGCATCAGCCCGCCACCCGGTCCGAGACGGACCGGCTCACTCGATCGTCTCGTCGTCAGGGTCAGCGCACCCCCGTGGGGCATGGCTTCCCAGCCATTGCGGATGAGATTCAAGAATGTCTGCGTCAGATGATTGCGGTCGGCCCAGAGATCGGGGAGACTGGGATCGTATTGCTGCCGAATCTGGACGCCGCGCACGGTGCAGGCCGGTCGTTCGAGGGCGATGACGCTATCGAGGACTTCGTGCACATTGACCCGCGTCCGCAATAAGGGATGGGGCCTGGCAAAATCCAGCATCTCCTCCATTAATACGTTCAGACGATCGGCTTCACGAATGATGACATCGGTGTACTCACGCGCATCAGCCGTGGTCAATTCCTCACGCAGGAGCTGTGCCGCACCCCGAATGCCGAGCAGCGGGTTTTTGATCTCATGAGCCATCGCCGCGGCCAGAACGCCGAATGCTGTCAGCCGCTCCGCTGGCTGCTGACTCTCTTGTAACGCTTTAAACCGCCGCAGGTCTCTGACCACGAGCACTGCCCCCAACGTCTCCCCCACCTTATCCAGAATCGCCGAGATCGTCAGGCTGGTCGGCAGCAGTTCCCCATCCCAGCGCGGCCACTCGGCGTCCGGGATGAAAAAGGGGTGGCCGGTCTCCAGGGTGGCGATGACACGCGCCGGGATCGGGGATTCCTTTGGCAGCAGCGTCGCTAATGCCGCACCGGTGGCACGACGCGACGAGGTGCCGGTCATCTCTTCCATGGCTGGATTGAACAGCAAGACGCGACGGGCAGGATCCGTAACGACGACGCCATCGCTGAGTGAGGCTAAGATATGTTCGGAGAGATCCGTAGATCGTTTCATCCATAGGACCTGCGTTGCCTGCAGGCTGATGAGGCAGGCGATGCAAACGTGGGGCAGCATCCCTTAATCTACCACAGCCAAAACAGCGCCATCATAGCAGAATCCACCGGGGAGATCAAGGGTCATGCCACGTCGCCACCGCTCCCGCTGGCCAACCTACCTGGCCGGGGACAGCACACGCTCCCGCTGCCCATGATGCATCCACCACGCCGATCACAGGCCAAAGCTGGCACGAATGCGCTCGCGCAAGGCACCTTCTTCTTGGATACCGACCAGCGTCTCGAGACGTTTCCCGTCCGCATCTAACAACACTAATGTTGTATTGCCCACTCCGTGACGGTTGGCAAATGCCAGCCCCTCGGGAGTATTGAGGTCGGCCAGGACAAAAGCGACTTGCCCGCGAAACTCGAACCGGAGCGCATCGACGACGCGCTTGAGCTGAGCGCAGTTCGGTCAGCCTGGCAAAAATACCTGCACAATCGCCGGTCGCTTGCCGAGGACGTCGAAGCCACTATACCCTGGTTGGCTGGTCAGCGCCATGACGGCCACGATGGCGGCAATCACCACCGGAGCGGCGATGAGCAACATGATCCATCGGCGCTTACGGCTGTGCCGTCGAGCCCTCGCCTGTTGCCGTGCCGCTTTCTGACTCTGGCCCATCGCTGTTTCTCCTGCTACGAGCGCACCCGATACCGAGGCTCGCCTGCTCTCCATCCGTTTCCGCCCACCTGGTCGCCTCTGTCTCTCTACTATACCATAAGCCGATGCTGCGTCGTCAGGAATGGTGTACGCGTCAACGTTCTGCGCAGTCGTCTCAAGGCACGTTTGTTACTCCCCCTCGCATCGGGCGAGGAAATCGACTCGCAGGCGTCGTCGTACCACTCTGGAGAGCACCTCGACTTGACATCCAGTTAGTATTTATGCTACTAACATGCCGCCGTATCGGCAGCGAGTAAGTACTTGCAGACCCGCCCAACCGGAGCGGGGCGGATGCGGGTAGAAGGAGTACTGAACCCTATGGACAACATCGACGACCTCCGTGAACGGATGGACGCGATCGACGACGAGCTTTTGAGGCTTTTCAACGAGCGCGCCAAGCTGGCGCTCGAAATTGGTCGGGTGAAAAAAGACCTGGGCCTGCCGATCCACGTTCCAAGCCGTGAAGAACAGATCATCACGCGCGTACAGCAAGAGAATCCAGGGCCATTGTCGCCGACCTCGATTACGCGGTTGTACCAACAGCTGATCCAAGAGTCCAGGACATTAGAGGAAGAAGATGCGGACTCGCACGCGCGCGTGGACCGATCGGATTCTCTACCGTAGCG
>JBKPCR010000491.1:0-8832 GCA_046727435.1 bacterium
GAGGTATGCGGATCGAGTGTCTTCAACATCCCCTTGATAGCGCCTTCAACGAGCTTCTTGTTCTCCATGTCCTCGACATAATTCGATTGCACGAGGGAGAGCACCTCGGTGAACACCCGTAGATTCTCATAATCGTCCCCACGTGCCAGAACACGCCTGGCCATACCCGCCCCGATGAGGAAGCTGGCTGACACCAGCACCAGCACAACGAGCAGAACTCGCTTACCCCCGAAGAACCTTGGCATACCCCTCTCCTCCCTGGTTCTTGCCGCTAATCGATCCTCTGCCGGCTATCCACTCTCTCGTCTTCGCCGCTTCCGCCACGCGTGCGCAGAGTCCTTCGGGGCTCAGGCTATGGTCGATTATTGGCAAGCCATTCGAGCGGGTTTTCCGGTTTTCCTTGATGCCGAATTTCGAAATAGAGCGCGGGTCCATTGAGCGCTGCGCCCTCGCCAGTTTTCCCTACGACTTGATTCCGTGTGACCCGGTCGCCCACCTGCACCATCAACTCCGAGGTATGGGCGTATAGGCTATAATAACTATCTCCGTGGTCGACAATCAAGAGGGTACCATAGCCCTTCAACCGGTCAGCGTAGAGTACCTGCCCCGCTTCGATGACGCGAAAGTGACTTCCAGGCGAGGCACCGATGCTGATGCCCTTGTTGAAGGTATAAGTATTGAAGGTGGGATGCTTGATCTTCCCGTAGGTCGACACCAGCTTTCCCGCTATCGGCCATGCCAGCTGTCCTCTGAGCTTCGCAAACTTACTATCGCCGTCCAAATAGCGCTCGGCGGGAGGGACGGGGGTTCCCCGTGTTGGGGTCGCCCGCGCCTGCTGTTGTCGGCGACGTTCTGCTTGGGCTTGTTGCGCCAGAACGCGTTTGCGCTCGCGCTCGAGTTTGGCGATGAGGGCGATGAGGCGCTTCGACGATTCTTCGAGCTCCTGCATGGCGCTGGCGTATGTTCCCTGCTCGTCACGGATTTTCGTGAGGAGCTGATTTTTTTTCAACTGCTCTTGCTCGATTTCCCCCTGTTTAGCGGTCACCTGTGCGTGCGCCTTTTGCAACTGGTCGGCGCGCCCTTTCACGGATCGCCGTGTGCGTTCGAGGGCATCGAGGTTATGACGGTGCTGTTGCAGCAAGTCGGCGTCGTACTCCACGAGCTTGACCGAGTAGCGGACTCGCCTGAAGAAATCAGTCATATCGGAAGCTGAGAGCAGAAAAGGCAGATAGGCGACGCGTCCTTGCTTATAGAGGGCACGCAGGCGGGTATGTAGGTACCCCTGGCGCGCCTGCAATTGTTGGGTTAGCTCGTCCATCTGCTTGACGACTGCGGCATGCTTTTCTGCCTGGAGCTTGAGGTTGCGTTCATTGGCCTGAAGTTCGCGCTGCTTTTGTTGGAGCAAGCGGTCGCTCTCTTCAAGGGCCTGCACCACGTTGCGCTCGTGACGCTTGGTCTTGTCCAAACGGGATTGATACCCTTTAAGCTGATCCTTGACCTCCTTCAGTTCCTGGCGTTCCTCTTTCAGTCGTTGATCGAGTTCACCCGGTGCTGCAACGCTTTGTAGCGTCCCCACCAGGCACCACATCGGCGTGATGGCGACCAGCCCAATGGCGAGCCGCAAGCCAGTGCCACATCTGATCAGGCGTCGGAACCGTTGTGGACAATGGCGATATCGGGTCATTGTCATGTGCATGTGGGTGAGGTCGTACGTCTAAGGGAGAACAAACTCCCCAGCCCTCCCAACACTGCCCCTCCCAGCAATATGCTGGCGATCATCGGCAGAGGGAGGAACTGGAGAAGGGAGAAGTCGAAGAACAGCTCCCCCATCGGCTTAACCCAGCTCATCAGCACGGCAAACAGAGCATAGCAGAGGCCGACGGCGAGGCTCGTCCCCAGCATCCCCTGGAGAATGCCTTCGAGAAAAAAGGGGAATTTGATAAACCACCGCGTGGCCCCCACCAATTGCATGATCTCGATCTCTTCGGCACGGGTATGCAGAGCCAGGCGGACGGTTGTAGCGATGATGAACATCACTGCTATACCCATGATCCCCCCGATACCGATCACGCCGAATTCCAATGTCCAGACGAGGGTATGAAAGCGCTCCAGCCAGCGCTCGCCATAGTCGATCTCTTCGATCTCCGGTAATTGTTTGTAGCGTTCGACGCTCTCGCGCAGGAGCTCGGGCTGTCGAAACTCGTCGCGTATAGTGACAGTGAATGATGCCGGCAGCGGGTTAGTCTGCAAACCTTCAAGAATCCTCGCCCCCTCCCCCAGGCGCGCGCGCAGCTGCTGCATGGCCTGCTCCTTGGAGGTGTATTCTAGCGCTGCCGTCTCTGGGGCATGACTCAGGGCGATTCGTAAGGCCTCGAGGCGTTCGGGGGTGAGAGCATCGCGCAGGTAAATCACCATATGGACCTGGCTCCCCCAATGCGCGGCAAAGTTACGAAAATTCACGTAGAGGAGCGCCACGCCGCTAACCAGTAGCATGCCCGTGGCAATCACAAAGATCGCCACCACGTTAACACGGCGATGGCGATAAAAGTTCCGCAGCGCTTCCCGGAGAAAATACATGGAAATTTAGCACAACCCTTGACTAGGTAGAAAGCAGGCGCCCTTGATCGAGGGTCAAGACACGCCCAGGAGCCGAGGCGACCAGTTGACGGTCATGCGTGGCGAGAAAAACGGTCGTGCCATCGGCGTTCACTTCGTAGAGCAGGGCCATGATTTCCTGCGCCAGGACGTCGTCGAGGTTGCCCGTCGGCTCATCGGCCAGGATGACCGCCGGTTCGTTGACCAAGGCTCGTGCCAGCGCCACGCGCTGTTGCTCGCCGCCTGAAAGCTGTGGCGGCAGCGCATCCTTGCGATGGGGGATGCCGACGCGCTTGAGGACGTCTCCGACCCGCCGACGGACCTCCCGTTCGGGAACCGCCAGGACTCGCTGGGCGAAGGCAACATTTTCAAAGGCAGTTTTGGTGGGAAGCAACTTAAAATCTTGAAAGACAATGCCAATTGAGCGTCGGAACTCTGGAATTCGGCGCCGAGCTAGGCGTGTGACATTGCGACGATTGACGATGATATTCCCACGATCCGGCCGCTCCGCCGCGTACAGAAGCCGTAGCAGCGTCGTCTTCCCGGCACCACTAGGCCCCGTGAGAACGGCGAACTCCCCGGCTTCTACCCGAAAGGTGATATCTTCAAGAGCAGGGGAATGGGCCGCAAAGCTCTTGAAGACATGCAACATTTGGATCATGAGGCCACAGGCGGCGTCCTCGTGCCGCGTCGATGATCATGTGCACGGCTTACCAGCATACGGTCAGCCGTGGGCTGCCCATCCCAGCATATCGTCGGCTATGCGGGTGTCCCCAAGCGCTTGGCCTGCACTTCCTTCCAGTAATGGCAGGCCACGTAGTGGCCGCCCCCGATGTCCTGCAGCGCCGGCTCAACCGTTTTACAATCGGCCTTGGCATAGAGACAGCGGGTATGAAAGCGGCAGCCGCTGGGGGGATTGATCGGACTGGGCACGTCGCCTGGGAGGATGATCCGCTGTTTCTTGATGGACGGGTCTGGACGTGGCACAGCCGAGAGCAGCGCCTCCGTATAGGGATGGGAGGGATTTTCATACAGCTCCCGGTCGGTGGCGAGCTCGACGATCTTGCCGAGATACATCACCGCCACACGATCGCTGATATGCTCCACCACGCTCAGGTCATGGGCGATAATCAGATAGGTCAGGTTGAACTCGTGTTGGAGATCCTCGAGCAGGTTGATCACCTGGGCTTGGATTGACACGTCGAGCGCTGATACGGGCTCATCCCCAATGATCAGCTTGGGGTTCAGCGCCAGCGCACGGGCGATGCCGATGCGCTGGCGCTGTCCACCGCTAAATTCGTGGGGATAGCGCCGCATATGCTCTGGACGGAGCCCCACTTTCTCCAGGATATTGGCCACCGTCTCCTCCTTCGCCCGGCCCTTGGCGATCTTATGGATTTCCAGCGGCTCACCGACGATGCTGGCCACAGTCATGCGGGGGTTGAGGGAGGCATACGGATCCTGGAAGATGATTTGCATCTGGCGTCTAAGGGCACGCATCGGCTTTTTGCCGAGCTTGAGGATATCTTGCCCCTCGAAAAACACCTCGCCACCGGTCGGTTCGATCAGACGTAGGATCGTCCGGGCCGCTGTCGATTTGCCGCAGCCGCTCTCGCCCACCAATCCCACCGTTTCGCCAGGGTACAGATCAAAGCTGATGCCGTCTACCGCCTGTACGTATCCGACGGTTTTGGAGAGGATCCCCCCTTTAATGGGAAAATGCTTTTTCAGGTTCTTGACTTGCAGTAATGGTTGGGCCATGGTTCATTCCCTATCCAGTCAAGGTGTTCACCCCGATTAGCCCGGGAAAAAGCAGGCGCTGTCATGGCCACCTGGCACCTTCTCCAGAGGAGGCTCCTGTTCCTGACAGATCTGTTGGGCTTTTGGACAGCGCGGGTGGAACATGCACCCGCTCGGCAAGTTGTATGGGCTTGGCACTATACCCGGGATCTCCATCAGCCGCTGCTTCTGGCCGGTGGCCTTCTCCTCGAGGCGCGGCAACGATTGCAGCAGGCCTTGGGTATACGGATGCTGCGGTTGTTTGAAGATCTCCAGAACGGGTCCTTCCTCCACCACTTTGCCGCAGTACATGACGACGACGCGCCGGGCCGATTCGGCCACCACCCCGAGGTTGTGGGTGATGAGGATGATGGCCATGCCGAGCTGTTCTTTCAGGCCGAACATGAGATCGAGAATCTGGGCCTGAATAGTGACGTCGAGGGCCGTGGTCGGCTCGTCGGCCAGCAGGATCTTGGGATTACACGACAGCGCCATGGCGATCATGGCGCGCTGGCGCATGCCGCCGCTGAGCTGGTGGGGATACTCGTGCACACGGCGTTCAGGGGCCGGAATGCCCACCTTCTGCAGCATCTCGATGGATTTCGCGAGCGCATCACGTTTGCTGAGGCCCTGATGCAGGATGATGGCTTCGGAAATCTGATTGCCGATGGTGAAGACAGGGTTCAAGGATGTCATCGGCTCTTGGAAGATCATCGAGATTTCATTGCCGCGGATGCGCCGCATCTCAGCGCGCGTGAGTTTGAGAAGATTGGTGCCCTCGAAGATGATCTCGCCACCCACGGTACGCCCCGGGGGATCAGGGACCAGGCGCAGAATGGAGAGCGCCGTCACGCTTTTCCCACAGCCGGATTCACCGACAACCCCCAGCGTCTCGCCGCGACGTAGTTGATAGCTCACCCCATCAACGGCCTTGGCGACCCCATCAGAAGTAAAGAAGGAGGTCCTGAGGTCACGCAGGTCAAGCAATACATCATTGTTCATGGGAGTCTGCCTTTCATGACTGACGTTGGATAGTTACCGAGCGCACGGCGTGTCCCTCCGCTTATGTTTTTCCACTCTTAGCATATTTCGTCGTCGGTGACAAGGCTTTCTCTCGCACTGGCTCGTACTGCAGCGAGAAACGGATGGGGGTGAGGGGCGATTACCACACCGAGTTTGCTGTTTCTGCTCTGAGGTGCACAGTGATGCAAGCGAGGAGCGTGGCAACCATGAAGCTGCTCAATATCACAGCAGAAAAGGGGCCAGGTCTGCTCCCCAGTCTCTTCCAGGTGAAGCCCAGAGATCATAATGGCTCCCATGAGCCCGCCTGAATCATACCACACCCCCATCCGACATGCCAAGCCGCGTCGCGCGCCTCGGGCTCTATGCGCTCCCGTCGATTTGACCATGGCGCTCCTTCTCACTAAAGATTCTTCAGAGTCCTAAAGTGGAAGCACACATCAGAGCGCGAAATGCTACTGCGACCATTGATGAGAAAGCATATACTCACTCGTGCATGCTCGGGAGACCTCTTTGGGCATCGAGTGTCTTCCATGCTCCCCCTTCGTAACGGGGGAATAGGGGCGAGCCCACGGCCAACAAGGTCCCTTGTTTCTGCACTAGGCCGTGGCCCGCGGTGCCGCCATCGCGGACGACTTCAGCACCCGCCCTACGGTCGAACTTCAAACGATCCAGCGCGAGAGCCTCTCGCTCCCCCTGGCGATGCTCCTCAACCACCGGGGTGTGGAGATGGACGATGCCAACCGTCGCATCTAGGGTGATTCATTCTCGAAGGGGTCCTTGTCTGGGACCTTATCGCTCCAGACAACACCGGGGCAACAGGCGCTGCGTGGTTACCTTTCTCTGGACCAGGATCAGCCCGCCTGCTCCTATTTCTTGAGGCAGGTGCACTGCTGACAGCGTACCGGTGGCATAGGCTGGCGATAATCGCGCGCACTGGAGGCATGGCATGGCCTATCTAGTTGTCCCTCATGAAGTTTCAGCGAGCACGGCGACGATCTGGATCGGCGCCATCGACGAGCGCTTCGTCCCGGGTCAAGTCCGCCTTGTCTCGCATCTGGGCGAACATACCCTGGCCGCTGCTTGGGAGCATTGGGTTGCTCGAGAAGGGACGCACCACCTCGACTACCAGCGTGTGACTATCACGGGGCTGCAACCGCGTACCCCCATGACGGTGCAACTCCTCGTCAACGGACAGCCCCAAGCCGATGCTAGGCTCACCACGCTGCCGCCACAACTGCCGACGCTTGAGGAGAAACCTTTTACTGTGCTGTTGGGCTCCTGTTTTTGCAAACGGGAGGACGACGAGGGTGCCGTGGGCCGGACGTATGCCCAGCTACCTGCCGGCTCGCGCCCTGACGTGAAAATTTTGTGCGGTGACCAAGTGTACCTCGATGATCCGTGGGCACATTACCTCTGGCATACGCATGATATCCCGGACCTGGAGGTGGAATTTTTCCGCAATTATCGCGATACGTGGATGCAGGAGCCGGGGTTTCGGCAACTGCTAACGCAGGGAGCGAACTATTTTTCCCCCGACGATCACGAATACTGGAATAATGCGCCCGATGCCGCGACGGTCATTCGTGATACCTGGTCGAGGAGCGGTCGCCAGGAGTGGTTCACCACCGCGCGCCAGTTCTACCAGATGTTCCAGAATCCTGCCCCCATCGCGACGTTTACCGTGGACCCGCTGTCGTTTCTCATCGCCGACACGCGGTCGAACCGCAGCTCTAACCAAACGGATTTCATGCAGCAGACTGACTTTCAGGCCGTGGCACAGTGGATTCAGAACTTGCCGGGCCCCGGAGTTCTCGTCATCGGGCAGCCACTCTTCAGCGAAAAAGCTGGCCGCCTGTTCGGGACCTTCGGCGACTGGAATTTGCCGGACTATAACCAATATGCTCAGCTCGCCCGACTGCTCGTACAGTCGCCCCATTCGATCGTCATCCTCACTGGCGATGTGCATTATGGTCGCATCGCCTGGTGTACTCTCATCTCCGGAGGTGAGCTGATTGAAGTCATCTCCTCGCCGATGTCGCTGGTCGATAAAAAAGCTGAAGGTTCCTGGGAAGAGGCGCCCAACCTGTTCCCGCCTTTGGTCCTTCCGGGGGTGGCCAGGGCCCAGGTGCACACACTTGAGGAAGAGACGTTTTCACCCATCACCAGCCATTTTCTGACGTTGGAGTTTGCGGCCACCGGCGCCCATGTCCGCATGACCGTGAGGCTCTGGCCTGTAGGCCGACAGGGGTCTAGCCTAGGTGCAGGCTTTGGAGAGACGGTTTACCAACGACTCTTACACTAGGAGGGCATCAATGCTCGCGATACGGCACTCACAGGCAATGGCACCGAACGCATCCTTGCGCGATGTGCCCGCGCAGCGGCGTGAATCCAATCGTGCATGGCTAGGACGCCTGGGGTCTACAAGTGGCATTCTCCTGTTAGGGGGTAGCTCCCTGGCACACTTCCGCATCCGGGTGGCCCAATCACATGTCCGAAGCGACCTGTTACCCAGTTTCTGGTCGTTAGTTGGCATCCTTGAGGACGGCCAAAACTTTGCCTCGGTGCCACTCGATGGGAGTACGGACCCGTCCGATGTGCCGCGCACCAATGGGGTTCGGACCTGCCGGCTGGAGGAGTATGACGATCCTGTGCGGTTTCCCAACATCGCCGTACTTCATTTTACGGATGATGAGCGCCCTATACGCCAGAATATCGATCGGGTCAAATCCCAACGGAGTGTGATCGATCTCCCGACGTTGATGCTCCCATGGCTAGGGTACATCTGGAGCGTCGGTCAGGCGGCAAACCCCCTGCTCGGGGGACAAGGGCTCCCCAGTGCGGCATTCGTCGAAACGGTGTATGGCATTGCCGGTATCGAGCTGACACCCGGTTTATCATCGGCCTCGAGTTGTCCGGAAGCGATCTGGGCCGCAGCCAAGTGGTGGCATCAGTTCTATGGAGCGGAGACAGACATAGGGGACGAAGCCCATGCGGTCGCACGCATGCCCACCGGCCATTTTGCGGTTCGGCAGCCCGCCGCCGCCGTGGCCGAGCGCAATCGGTAATCGGCGGGTGGAAACGCAAGCGGTAATATGCCGCCATTTCGCTTTGCGAACACCTCAATGAACATTTTCAGTGTCCAAGACAGCAGGTGTGGGAAGTAGTGACTCTCAATGAGGTACACTATCTTGAAGCCCTGGTGCCGTGAAGGTTGTCACCCCTGGCCTGCTACCAACTCGTCGCATTCCTTGACGCCACGTCTGGCATTTGCTATGATACGAGCGTTGTAGGTCAGGTGCCAGCAGTGCAAGATCCTTGTGAGACATCAAGGAACCGCAACGGCGATACCAGGGCTGGTTGCGGTTTTTTTATGACCGTTCGATCATGCGCCGCGGCTTTCTTTTAATCCCAGGTCAGGAGGATTTAGCCATGGCC
>JBKPCR010000492.1:0-3861 GCA_046727435.1 bacterium
GTTGTGTATGCCCGATACCGAGATGTGCTTCTTGACCGCCACCGAGTTGGCCCGGCGCATCCGCGTGAAGGACCTGTCGGCGCGTGAAGTGATGGAGGCCCATTTGGCCCAGATCGACCGCGTTAACCCCAAGGTGAACGCTATTGTCACGCTGCTGCCCGAGCTGGCGATGGCACAGGCCAAACACGCCGACGAGGCACTGGCGCGCGGCAAGGAGATCGGCCCCCTGCATGGATTGCCCATTGCCCATAAAGACCTGGTGCCCACGAATGGCATCCGCACTACCTATGGGTCGCGCATCTTCAAGGATTATGTGCCGGATCACGACGGGCTGATCGTCGAACGTCTCACGAAGGCGGGGGCGCTCACTATTGGCAAGACCAATACGCCCGAGTTCGGGGCCGGCTCGCAGACGTTCAACGAGGTCTTTGGGGCTACTCTCAACCCGTATGATACCACCAAAACTTGCGGCGGTAGTAGCGGTGGAGCGGCGGTGGCGCTGGCCTGTGGGATGCTGCCGATCGCCGATGGCAGCGACACCGGGGGCTCGCTACGCAACCCGGCGAATTTCTGCAATGTCGTAGGCTTTCGCACGGCTCCCGGGCGAGTGCCGGTGTGGCCGACGCAGCTCGGCTGGTGGGGGATTTCCGTGCAGGGGCCGATGGCGCGCACGGTGCAGGACACGGCGCTGATGTTGAGTGCCATCGCCGGTCCCGACCCGCGCTCGCCGATCGCCATTGCCGAGCCAGGAAGTCTGTTCGCTCGGCCGCTGGGGCGTGATTTCAAGGGAGTGCGCATCGCCTGGAGTCGCGATCTCGGCGGCATCCCGGTGGATACGCGCGTCACAGCGGTACTCGACAGCCAACGACAGGTGTTCGAGGCGCTGGGGTGTGTGATCGCCGATGCCACGCCGGATTTCAGCGATGCCGACGAGATTTTCCAGGTCTGGCGCGCCTGGCGCTTCGAGCTGTTGTATGGCGACCACGCAAAAAATCATCCCGATCTGGTCAAGGACACGGTGATCTGGAACGCTGAGGCTGGCACGAAATTGACTGGCACCCAGCTCAGTCGAGCAGAGCACAAGCGTACCGAGTTGTATCACCGCCTGCGGCAATTTATGGAAACCCATGATTTCCTGATCATGCCGGTCAGCCAGGTGCCACCATTTGACGTCAAGCAGCCCTATATCACCGAAATCAATGGCATCAAAATGCAGACCTATATCGACTGGATGAAATCATGCTACTACATCACCGTCACTGGGCTTCCAGCTATTTCCGTGCCTGGTGGCTTCACACTGGAAGGGTTGCCGGTCGGTATCCAGATCGTTGGACGGCATCAGGATGACTTCGGCGTGTTACAGCTTGCCCACGCCTTCGAGCAGGCCACTGGTCATTGGAAAACACGACCGCCGGTGGTGGCATAGGGCCGTCAAACCTCTGGCCAGGAACAGGCGACTCGACGAGGATCACGCCAAAGGGAGCCATGATGAAGTTGCAGGAAGATGCTCATGTCCTCGGTATCATCTCAGATACTCATGGCCTGATGCGCCCTGAAGCCATCAAAGCCCTTGAGGGCGTCGAGATGATCATCCATGCAGGGGACATCGGGACACCGGAGGTGCTCGAAACGTTGCACGCTATCGCCCCGGTGGTCGCCGTACGCGGGAACAATGACAAGGGGGAGTGGGCCCACGCCCTGCCCGAAACCGAAGTGGTCGAGGTGGGGGGCGTCGCGCTCTACGTGCTGCACGATGTCAAGACCCTTGACCTCGACCCGGTAGCGGCGGGATTCCATGCGGTTATCAGCGGCCATTCCCACCAACCAGCCATGGCCAAACGGCAGGGCGTATTGTTCTTGAACCCCGGGAGCGCCGGGCCGCGGCGCTTCAAGTTGCCAATATCGGTAGCCCGACTCATCATCCTCAGGGATAGCGTCGACGCTCAACTTGTCGAACTGGCAGTTTGACTCAGGAGCTATAGTACTGAGCGCCATAAATACACCCCCGGTTGCATCGCCCCCCTCCCGAACCCTCCCCCTCACTGAAAGAGGATTCGGGAGGGGGTGAAATTCTGGTGCCTAAAACTTAGGCGCGTTCTCGTGTGAGCCCTCATGAATTCCAGTCCATTACACAAGCGAATTCCCGTCCTTGTGATCTCCGGCTTCCTCGGCTCTGGCAAGACAACCCTGGTGTCCCACTTGCTAAAGGAGGCCCAGGCCAAGGGTGTGCGCATCGCCGTTGTCTCCAATGAGTTCGGCGCTTTAGGTATCGATCGTGCCTTGCTAGGCCAGGGTGGCGAGGCATACGTAGAGTTGGAAGGGGGTTGCGTCTGCTGCCAACTGTCCGATGAGCTGGTCAATACGTTACAGATGCTGTGGGAACGTGTCTGTCCTGACGGTATCATCGTCGAGACTTCGGGCGTCGCCCTGCCGTTCGATACGCAGCTCCAGGTCTGGCGTGAACCGGTTTGTCGCTGGGTGGACGACGACATGGCCGTGGTTATCGTCAATGCCGAACAGCTGTTCGAGCAACAAGATCTAGAAGGCACCTTCGAGGATCAGGTATCCTCGGCCGACCTATTACTGCTCAATAAAGTCGATCTTGTCCCACAGGAGTGTCTCGAATCGCTTGAAGCTTTACTCCACCGGATGGCTCCAGATACGCCAGTGGTGCACTCGATCCATGGCCAGATAGACCCGTCTGTCCTCTTTCCACCCGACCTGCGTGGTCTGCGTGCCCAGCGCCGCACCGCTGGCGCCGAGCCAACGCCGCATCGGCATGAATCCTTCCTGGCGTATGAGCTTGCTGTAGAGGATGGCGTTAAGCCCGACACGCTCATCGAACGTCTGCGGAACCTCGGCACGCTGCGCGGCAAGGGGTTTGTACGAACCTCGGACGGACTGCGATTGGTCCAGGGCGTTGGCCGGCGCATCGAGCTGAGTGAGCCGCCGGTATCTCCATCGGCAGCCCTGGTCGGGCGTGTCGTCATCATCGTTCGCGACCCAAGAGTCGGCCAATCCCAGGACATCGCCGATTAGGGCGGCAGCGAGTGAGCGATGGGCCTCCCGATCTGCTGCGCAGGAGCGACTATGCACAACCTTCCTTCTGCACATAATCCATGGTCACTTGGGCCAGGGCTGCGGTGCCGATCGGGAGAACATCCTCGTCTAGGTCGAAGCGAGATGAATGCACTCCATGCACAATCCCCCGCGCGTCCATGGCCCTGGCGCGGGTCAGGAAGACATCAGCACTCATGCATATCCTCCTTATTCTTCGTCCCCCTTGGCGGAGGAGGATTCGGGGGGGCAAGCCGCGCCACTCACCCCCATCCTCACCCTCCCCCATCGAGGGGGAGGGAACGATGCCCGTGCGGCAGAGGGAGCACTAGCTGCTTACGAAAACGCTTTGGCAGAGAGTACCGAGGATGCAATGAGGTGTGAAGGGGACGAGGCGTATATGGTCACTGGTCGTAGATGCCAGCGCCCTTGTTTTCAAGTACAATAGGTCGTTCCAAAGGGCCGCACCACCCATCGGTCGAGCACGGTTCTCGTCTGACAGCAGGGAGATCGATCATGGATAAACCTATCATTCTCGTGGTCAATCCTAACACTTCTCAGGAGATGACAGCGGCGATTGACCGCATGGCGCAGGCCGCAGCGGGGCCGAGCGCGAGCGTAGTGACGACGCGCAGCAACAACGGGCCGTATACCATCGAAGGAGCATTGGATGCGGCGTTGGCGACGGCTGGTATGCTGGAAGTGGTAGCTGCCTACAAGGACCCTTTCGATGCCGTGGTGGTGGCCTGCTTCGGTGATCCCGGGGTAGAGGCGTTACGCATGCTGGTGCGCGTCCCGGTGATC
>JBKPCR010000493.1:0-5321 GCA_046727435.1 bacterium
GTGGAGCGAAAGGCGGTGAAGGAATCACGGAAGCGCACTCCCAGGGTATCTGTCCCCTGTCCAATGCCGCTGATTTTGATGTCGGTGGGGTCGGAGGTGAGGATGACGGCAGCCGCCCCATCGCTGATGGGTGCGCAGTCATACAAACGCAGCGGGGTGGAAACGATCCGGCTTTTCTCGTACTGTTCGTAGGAGATCTCGGTACGAAAATGTGCATAGGGATTGAGTGCACCATTGAAATGATTTTTGATGGCCACCGCCGAGAGCATGCGCTGCATGTGCGGCAGGGAGATCTTGTACCGGCTCATATAGCGCTGACTGAGCATCGCCGCCAGCGCTGGCATCGAGGCTCCGCAATTGCGCTCATAGCGTTCGATGACTTGGGCGAGGATGCGCGTCGTCCGCGACGTGCTCAAGTGGGTCATTTTCTCCCCCGCCAACACCAGCACCGAGCGCAGATAGCCCGACGCAACCGCATAAAAGGCGGCGTGAAGCGCCGCAGCACCGGTGGCGGAAGCAGTCTCGACCCGGGTGGCGGGCAGACCCCACAGGCCGAGGTAGTCCGTGATCGCGGCGGCGATATTGCTCTCGCCAGAAAATTCCTCGGGGTTCATCACCCCCACATACATGGCATCCAGCATCTCACGCCCAGAGCGCTTGAGCGCCACTTCGGCCGCTTCAGCCATCAGCTCTGGTAACGTTTCACTCCGTTTGCCAAAGGCGGTCATGCCGACACCTAGAACAAACACCTCCGCCATCGTCTCCCTCCCCTACTGTATGGTCTGAAGTGCCGGACATGCTCCTGGTATCCTATAGTGATAGTGAGGTCTAAGGAAGGGGAGGACACCATCGCAAATTTCCCACTATGCTTCAGCCCTGCTACGCCGCTTCCGCCCTAGTGCGGCAAGGAATGACGAAAGTCAGTGTAAGGCCAGCCTACTCATGATGTCAATGATTTTTTCTGCTGGTATAGCCGTCTCTTTCAGATTCTGCGCGGGTTTATCGCCAACCATAGGCCGGTCATAAGCAGCCGGGCAGAGGTCGGGACAAGCGTTTCAACAATTGACATCCCTAGCGCAATTCGCTACATTCAGGCGACATTCGCAGGCCAGACCGGTATTATCCGTCGTCGCAGGGGATCTCGTCGTGGCTCAGGCTGTCGAACCGCCGCCAGTGAAATTGATCATCGGGCTGATTGTCGCGTGCGAGGCCCCCCTCATGGCCATACGTCAGCAACTGGAAGCTACCTATGGACCGATCGACCAGGAAACCGCCCTACTTCCCTTCGTGGCGACCAGATTCTATGAGCGCGAAATGGGACCGGCATTGCAGCGCCTGTTTTGGAGTTTTGACGCACTCATCGCTGCCGATGCCCTGGCTGGCATGAAGCACGAGACCAATGCCATCGAGCAGACGTACGCCATCAACGCTGCGCAAGGCTGGCGTCGACGCGTCAACCTCGATCCAGGTTATGTCGACCTGGCCAAATTAGTGCTTGCCACCACCAAAGATCGGCAACATCGCCTCTATCTCGGCCAAGGCATCTATGCTGAGGTGACGCTACGCTTTACCGGCGGCCGATTTGTGCCGTGGGAGTGGACATACCCCGATTATCGGACCGCTGAATATCTGGCGTTTTTCGACGCCGTGCGGCGACGCTATCGCCAACAACTCACGGCCCTGCTCGCGGAGCCCCATCATGTCTAAGCTGGCCTGGACGATGAGCCGTTTCACCCCCGAATGCCCCCTGCACTGGTGGGATGGAGATGTGGGATGCCGTCGTCAGTGCAGCTGCTGTCGCTGATCGCTGCCACGTGACCAGTACCATCTCCATCATTGACCATGTCCATACGTGTGAGGAGGCTATTACCATGCAACAAAGCGCCCTTGAGATGCGCAATCAAACCTTGATCGATCGCGGTAACGCCTCTGTTGCCACCACCTACGGGCGCACGCCCATCGCCTTGATTCGCGGCGAGGGGATGCGGGTCTGGGATGCCGATGGCAAGATGTACTATGACTTTCTCGCTGGTTTGGGGGTGAACAACCTGGGCCATTGTCACCCAAAAGTTGTTGAGGCCATCCGCCAGCAGGCCGGTACCCTCCTGCATGTGTCCAATCTGTACCACATTCAACCCCAGATCGAACTGGCCGACATGCTGGCGCAGCTATCATTCGCTGACCGCAGCTTCTTCTGCAATAGCGGCACGGAGTCGTGCGAGGCGGCTATCAAGCTGGCCCGCAAATACTCCCACGATCACTTCGGTGAGGGACGATACGAAATCATCACCTTCGAGAACTCCTTCCATGGCCGCACCATGGGGTCACTTTCGGCCACGGCGCAGCACAAGTATCACAAAGGCTTTGAGCCGCTGCTGGATGGTTTTACGTACGCACCGTTCAATGACCTGCAGGCCTTAGAAGGGATGATCACGCCCAAGACCTGCGCCGTAATGATCGAGCCGGTCCAGGGGGAGGGGGGGGTTAACGTTCCTAGTCCAGGGTACCTCAAGGGCCTGCGCCAGCTGTGCGATGCACGCCAACTGCTGCTGATCTATGATGAGGTGCAGTGCGGCATTGGGCGCACCGGCAAGCTCTTCGCCTATGAGCACGAAGGGGTTCCTCCCGATATCATGACGCTTGCCAAGTCGCTGGCGGGTGGTGTGCCCATCGGCGCCCTGTTAGCCCGTGAGGAAGTCGCGCAATCGTTTGTACCGGGCACGCATGCGGCGACGTTCGGCGGCAATCCCTTGGCCACGGCTGCTGGAGTGGCGGCGCTCAAGGCCATCCATGACGATGGCATGCTGGAGAATTGCCAACGCGTGGGGGCCTACTTTATGGATCGCCTGAAGGGCTTCCAGGAGCGCTACTCCTTTATCCAAGAGGTGCGCGGACGGGGGTTGATGCTGGGCATCCAGCTGGATTTCCCCGGCGTCCAGTTCGTGAACGGTTGTCTGGAGCGTGGCTTTCTGGTCAATTGTACGATGGATACGGTCCTCCGGTTCTTGCCTCCTCTCATCGTCAACGAGGCAGAAGTGGACCTCCTAGTGGCGACACTCGACGAACTGTTCGCGAAAGTGTAGGGGGACCGTCGATGAAGCGCGATTTGCTGACGCTGGACGACGTCACCAGGCCGCAACTTGAGGTCTTGTTGCAGTCGGCCGCACGCCTCAAAGATTATCTCAAGCGTGGCGTACCGCACCGCTTTTTGGAGGGGCGGACGCTGGGGATGATCTTTAAAAAACCCTCCAGCCGGACGCGGGTGTCCTTTGAGATCGGCATGTTTCAGATGGGTGGACTAGCCCTGTTCTTGAACAACCATGACCTGGGCATGGGGGTGCGGGAGAGCGTGGCGGATATCGGACGGCTGTTCTCCCGCTATCTGGACGGTATCGTGATCCGGACCTTCGCCCACGAGGAGGTGGCGGAACTGGCGCGGTACGCCACGATTCCGGTGATCAATGGTTTGACTGACCTGCACCATCCCTGTCAAATCCTCGCCGACCTCCTGACCATCCGGGAGAAATTCGGCCGCTGCGAGGGAGTGAAACTGACCTGGGTGGGCGATGGCAATAACGTCGCCAACTCCTGGCTACAGGGGGCTGCCAAGATGGGCATGCACTTGGCGCTGGCTTGTCCCAAAGGCTATTGGCCGCCAGCAGAGCTCATCCGCAAACACCAGGAAGAAGCAGCGGCGTATGGTGGAAGCGTGGAAATCATGGAGGATCCATTCCAGGCCGTCAAAGGGGCGGATGTCATCTATACCGATGTGTGGATCAGCATGGGTCAGGAGGCGGAGCGACGCTGGCGGCTGGAGGTGTTTCAGTCGTATCAGGTCAATCAGGCGCTCTTGGCGGCGGCCAAACCGACGACGCTGGTGATGCATTGCCTCCCCGCGCACCGCGGCGAAGAGATCACCGCCGAGGTCATCGACGGTCCCCAATCGATCGTCTTCGACCACGCGGAGAACCGTTTGCACACACAGAAGGCCGTATTGCACTTTCTGTTGAACAGAGGGGACAACGGTCATTAGCGACATGGGCTGAGAGCTGAGTGACTTAGCGCAGTCTTTAGCACTCAATCCTCAGTCCTGTCCTGGAGTACAAGGAATGCTGGCAGGGATCAAACGGATGGTGTTGGCCTACTCTGGTGGTCTCGATACCTCGGTCATTCTCAAGTGGCTGATCGAGACCTACGACTGTGAGGTGGTGGCGTTCCTGGCGGACCTCGGGCAAGAAGAGGACCTTGAGGGATTCGCCCGCAAGGCCGAACGCGTTGGCGCCACGAAAGTCTTTGTCGAGGACCTGCGTGAGGATTTTGTGCGCGACTTCGTCTTTCCCGCCGTGCGCGCCAACGCCGTCTATGAGGGCGGCTATCTGATGGGGACTTCGCTGGCCCGCCCGCTGATCGCCAAAAAACAGCTTGAAATCGCCGCCAGAGAAGAGGCAGATGCTGTCGCCCACGGCGCTACCGGCAAAGGCAATGACCAGGTGCGCTTTGAGCTCACATATTTCTCCCTGAATCCGCACATCAAGGTCATTGCGCCATGGCGTGAATGGGAATTTCAGGGTCGCCAGGAGCTCATCGATTACGCCATCGCGCACAACATCCCGGTGCCGGCGACGCGTGAAAAGCCTTACAGTACAGACCGCAATCTCTTACATACCAGCTACGAGGGCGGCATACTGGAAGACCCGTGGCATGAGCCGGACGAGAAGATGTTCCAAATGACTCAGGCAGTCCAGAATGCTCCTGATCGCTCGCAGTACCTGGAGATCGACTTCGAACAGGGAACACCGGTAGCTGTGGATGGTGAGCGACTGGGGCCTGTGGCTTTGCTGATGCGCCTCAACGATATCGCTGGCACGCACGGGATCGGCCGCATCGATATGGTCGAGAACCGTTTCGTGGGCATGAAATCGCGTGGCGTGTACGAAACCCCTGGCGGCACCATTCTGCACATCGCGCACCGAGCCGTGGAGTCGCTCACCGTGGACCGCGAGGTCATGCATCTGCGCGACTCGCTCGTCCCCAAATTTGCCGAGCTCATCTACTATGGCTTCTGGTATTCTCCGGAGATGGATCTACTACGGCAGTTTATGGATGAGGCACAGCGCCACGTCACCGGCACGGCACGTTTGAAACTCTATAAGGGCAATTGTTGGGTCGTGGGCCGCAAGTCTCCCACCTCGCTCTATCACCCGCAGTTCGCGACCTTTGAGGCCGATAACGTCTATCGTCAGGCCGATGCCGAGGGTTTTATCAGGCTGAATGCCCTGCGTTTACGCATCCGCTCTCTGCTGCGCCCCTGACCTGCGGCT
>JBKPCR010000494.1:0-27513 GCA_046727435.1 bacterium
GCGTTCGACCGCCCGCCTCGGCCGCTAGCCGCCCCACACGTGGGCGCACAATACGTCACCGTCATTGCGAGCCAGAGTCCTCAGCACCCGTCGGCTCCGTTATATCTGACCCGCCGTGTGGTTCAGGGCTGGGGCCGGAGCAGACATCGGTTCAGACAGTGGCCGGTGCTAACACCGTGAAGCAGCGGGTGTGGACGAAATGTCCTTCGTCGTCGAACAGGACGCTGGACGCGATCAGCACGTTCTGAAGCGAGCCGTTCTTGTGGCGGAGGCGAGCCCGATAATTATACAGCGTCTCGCCCTTCGACAGACGATTGAAAATGTCCGCGATGACATCGGGGTCGGCGTGGAACTCGGCGATGTCATGCCCTATATACTCCTCACGGGTGTAGCCGAGCGGCTCATAATCGGCTCGGTTGGCCCAGAGGATAGTCCCATCGGCGGCAACCCAATGCAACCCGACCACCCCGTTGTCGAGGTAATCGACCATATCCGTCTCGGTTCGGATAAACGTGCCTGTCTTCTCCATGGCTCATACTCCTGTCTCGCTATTGCGCACGAAAGCCTACCAGACAAAGCGTATAGGAAATTAAAGCGCCCTTTACCAATGACCACGGTTGCTTCAGCCGGGGCATACCTCCTTCCCACTCCGGTGGAACATGAGCTTCACAGTAGGGATGAGCCGACGAGTTTACGAGGTCGGCTCAATCCGCCAGTGAGGCGGCTGCCTGACAAGCACTACGAACATCATGAAATGGGTGACCAATAGCGCGGGCACGGCCACTGTCGGAATAAAATAGGTGGCCCCGAGGTCGCCAACACGAACCCGTTGCACACCTTGAAATAACGCATTCAGTAAGTCGAGCGTGCCCTCAATGTTGAAGACCCACAACGGAGGCGTCGCCACAAACCACTCAAGGCGCACGGCGATGAGCGCAACAAGTGCCAGCACCGCTGCAAGCAGGTCTCCATACGCGGCTGGGTTTGCGAAACCGGCATCCAGTGCTTGCGCGGTAACCCCCGGGATCAAAAATGCGAGGCCAACGTAGCGAAAACTGTGCAGGAGCAACAGCGGTGTGAGCGCACGCTTTCGGGAAACCGACTTCAACCATGGCATGACATACCATTGTGCGGCCAGCCCGAAGGCTACAAGGCCAAAGAAAAGGCTGACAGGCATGATCAGTTCGCGGTTCATTCCGTTTCGATCTCCTCTGCTTTGCCGAAAGCCGCCTAACCATTGATGATCTGGCGGATGTGCCCTAATACATGGATAATGGGGCATTTTTCGGGCCCATGAACCAGCTCTCAGCCGTACGCCTTTGAGGGTCGGACACGAGCAGTCGATCGGTGCTGGGAGCCGGCGTGAGAGCCTCGCCCTTGAGAAAGCTTAGGTGCGCTTGAGGAGTTGTGGCCTTAGAAAGAAATAGCCAGGCGTCAGGGGGTGTGTCAGGACGGACGCTGAGCGGTACCGATGGGGACGGTCGCCAGGCATTGGAGGCCTCCTTCATCATGGGAAAAACGGGATCACCCAGCCAGAGTGGAGTGGCGTGATTGTAGCGGTGCCGGTCGACCCTGTCAACGCCGACATGGGAACCGGGGTGCTCGCGGCAGGGCGGGGATGGCGCACATGCAGGCACGCCCCGCTATCCTGTCCCGACCGCGGTGTGAACGCACCGCCCCAGTATGCTCCATGTCTGAGGCTTATCGCCACGCCCCTGCTCTGATGGACCGATTCGAGCGGGTCACGACTGGTCGCAGTGCATCCGTGAAGCGCGCGCCGTGGTGCGCCCGCGACACCTTGCCCGACAGCCGTGCCGGCCCACGCCTCTGTTTGTAAAAAATGACCCCCACCTGACCATTTACGGGCGCGAGAGAGCAGGCCGAAAGAGCCGAGTGACGTTTTTTACAAGACGGCCACCGCTCAAGCCCCCAGCGGCGACGGGGTCATGGATTGACGCCACGCCCGCACGGTCGGCAGGTGGTAGACAGTCGCCGGTGAGGCCGGCGACGCGGTGGATACCCGTGGTCTCAATCGCCTCGGCGACGGTCATCGCCGGCAGGATGGTGGTAAGTCGCCGTGCCAGCATCGACTTGCCCGCCCCAGGGGGGCCGAGCAAGAGGACATTATGGTCAGAACGCCTGCATGACCTTCAGCTTTATGCTGCCATCTCGACATGACGGCGGCCAACAGGGCTCCAGCATGCGCTGACGTGGGGCAGGTGTCGCGCTTACTGCCCTGCTACTGGGTTGGTGTATGGCCAGAAGTGGTCCCGGTCAGGTCAAGATAGCGTCTCCAGCAGCGCCTTGGCCTCCTGCAAGTCGGCGGTGTCAAAGCCCTCGGTGAACCAGCCGTAGATCGGTGCCAGCAGCTCGCGGGCTTCCTCGCGCTGGCCATTCTGCTGCCACAGCCGACTCAGGCTCAGGGCCGCTCGCAGCTCCAAGGACTTAGCCTGCTGGCGACAGGTCACGTCGAGCGCGTGACGACAGCGGGCCTCCACCTCCCTGTCATGCTCCGCCGTGCGGGCCAGACGCAATTCGTCTTTGAGCCAATGCAACTCGGCCTCCCAGCGGCACCTCCCTTGGTCGTTTGGCACAGCCAGCCCATCCTCCAGCAGGGCGAGCCCTTCCTCGCGCTGCTACGCCGTTGCAGGGGCCCTAGTCAACAGGCCTAGACATACGGCTGAAAAATCGCTGTCCCTATGATTCGCCAGGCCGCCAGTCCCTGAGGTTAATGATTTCGCGTTAGAGTCCGCGCTCGAACCGAATCATTCGTGTGAGCCCTTTCAACGCGTCAGGCGCGACCTTCCCGCCGACAGCGACCAGGTTGTGCAGTTTGTGCGCAAAGCGCTCCAGGGATTCTTCCGACCAGCTCCGCTCCTGCGCTGCGAGAAACTTAAAGAACCTCACGCGCTCTGCTACAAGCGCCGGCACCACACCGGTGAAGTCTTCAAACAGGTATGTGGGTGTGTTCATCTCCGAGAGCGGCTTGAGCACCGACACCAGGTAGGGACCCTTCAGATAAGATTTGTCTAAATGGCTGAGGAAGATTTCAGCCGCCGTGTAATCATAGACTGCCAGCACATTGGCCGCCCACTCGGCGTTGGAGTGGCCGGGTTCAGGTCTCCTCTTGAGCGGAATGTAGGTCGCGTTGAGCCTACTTGGGCGCACGTGTTTGCCCAGGTACTCGTCGACGTCTTGCAGTAAGAGGAGGTAGGCCTCAATCATCTTTGCGTATCTGGCGTTCGCTTCGGTATCCATGGGCGGAGCGCTCAAGAGCAGATAGCTGTAAAGGCCGTAACCGGGTTCTTCGGACTCGCCGGGCAGCAGGTAGCGTTTAGCCGAAAACAGCTTCTCGCCCCGAATCGTGCCGCGATCTGGGATCACCGCTTCCTGCTTCCCGATGAACACCTCCACCGCGCAGCGCACTTCACTCTCGCCTGGTTCAGTGACCCTGACGGTGGCAACGAGCTTCTTGCGTCCTTCTCTGGGCTCGACCTTCACTCTGGACAGGTCCCAGCGTGCCTCTGCGGCCTGGGTTGTGATGCGGCCCTCTGGCACCTGCCACTGAAAGGTAATCCGTTGGGTGATCGGCTGGCCATCCGGCGTGCTTGCCCACGCCTTCAGTGTCGCGCTTTCTCCCTCGACGATGGCGGGCTGCTCGGTGAGACAGATGATTTCCATGGTGTTGGCGGCGTCCTTGCTCCCCTCAGCCGGAGCACCAATGGGGAGGGGCTGAGCCAGCAGCATGGCCACATACCAAACATGAATGGCGAAGAACGCTGAACTCTTGCTCACGTGCTCCTCTTTCGTTTACTCAGCAATCTGCGCCACAGCCCTCTGACCCCGAGCACCAGCGCACAGAACACCAGGAGCAAGAACAACAGCTCTTCGGTGCCAAGCTGGCGGTTGGAGAGATAGGCAGACATGCCTGCGAACAGCGTCAAGGCGAACGCGGGGCCGAGTATCTTCCCATCGAGCTTGAGCCAAGACGTGCGCTCTGGCGTGGGCATGGGCCTGTCCTGGGCGTCGGATCGAGCGGCCACCGCGATACCTCCCACGGCCATGATATCCTCGACCAGCACTTCGAGATCAGCTTGACGGCGCGCGTGTGTGTCCCCGATCTTGCGCGCCTGCTGGTCACAGAGTTTGCGCAAGTCCTGCGGCAACTGCTCCACGCTGGGCATCAGTGCCTCATCGACCAGCACTGGAATGACCGTCACATCGGACCGGCCTAGGGCGAGGGCGATTTCCTGGTGATGCACGTCGTCGGCCAGGTGGATGCGCGGGCGGTGCTGTGCATCGGCGATCGTGAGCCAGCGCGGGCCGATCACCACTAACATCACTGTGCAGCGGTCCAGCGCGCTCTGAATCTGGTCGCGCCAATTGCCGGCGTGCAGTGTGTCTTTGTCGAGGAAAACTTGATCGGCGCCAAACACCTCGGCGAGATCATCGCGCAGCGAGATCGCCCATGCCTTGGCATCGGCTTGCCGATAACTCACAAAAATACCCGCCATGCGTCCTCCGCGTCGCGATCGCCGGCTCGCCTTCGAAGGTGTGTGCCCCATTAGCGTACTATAGGCAACGGTGCCCAGTTGCCAATCGGCACAAAGGCGGCCCAGTAATAGGGGTGCCAGCGGTCCTGGCTGGCGATCATCGCCTTTTGCACCTCCCGCAGGGCCCCGGAACGGCCTTCGCCCTTGAGCAAGCCCCGGTAGTAATCCACCATCAGGTCCTTGGTCGCGTCGTCGGCGACTTTCCATAAGGATGTGACTTGCGTCTCCGCACCGGCCAACACCAGCGCTCGGCGCAGGCCGTACACGCCCTCGCCGTTTTTCACTTCGCCTACCCCGGTCTCGCACGCGGACAGGATCACGAGCTCAGTTCCCCTCAGATCGAGCTGCGCGGCTTCGAAGGCGGTCAAGATGCCGTCGTCGTTCGTTCCTGAGCGGCGCGCATTGGCGCCAGCCAGCGCCAGTCCCGAGCGTAGCAGGGGATTCTCGCTGACGCGGACTGGCCGTTGATCTGGCGAGAACCCCACCGGCTTGAGGGCATCAGCAGGGATCGGCTGGTCTCGGAGAAAGAACCCATGGGTGGCCACATGCAAGAGGCGCGGGCCGTGCAGGTGCTTGAGCTGGGCTTCCGTCGCGTTCACTCCTGTGAGCACGTGATGGTCGAGGAGCTTCAGCAGGGCTTTCAGCGCGTTGGCCTCGGCCGCCGTGCCGGGGAGCGGCGTGAACACCTGGATCGGTCCATCAGCGTGCGCCACGCGCTTGGCGTTCCGAATTTTCCTGCCTGGCGCTCTAATGGCGGCGCTCTGCCCGTAGGCCGGATCGGCCACGACCACTGTGCTGCCTCTCGGTCTCGATGCCGAGGCAAGGCGCAACAGATCGCGTCCGCTGGTCAGATAGGTGATTTCGAAGCGTGTCGCCACATACTCACCCTGATCATCCAGCAGTGCGGCAAATGGCACCAGATTCAACGCACCGTCGGGCGCGATCAACACGCGTTCGGCGTTGTCCACATAAGGAAGTAGCCGCTTGAGCAGCTTCGCGGATAACTCCTCAGCCAGTTCCTTGACATCGGTGCGCTTGGGGTCGCTCACTGCTCCACGAAATTCACGGACGAGGGATTCGACCGCCGCCGCGTCGCCCATATCTATCGCGACCGGTTCGCCTTCGTGCGTGAGGACATAGGTGAGGTAACGAGGCTTGTCCCATTTGGTCTCGTCCTTTGCCTTGGGATCGAACGGTCGGTAGCGAAACCGTTCTACGAGCACCGCACTGGGAGGAATGGCTTGGCGCACGGCCGCTAACGTGATCGGCACGAGTTGCTGGCGAAACTCGGCACTGCGCTTCGCGAGCTCCGCTTCCAACGTCTCCTGCTGCCGCACAAGGTCGTCCAGGCGCCGGCGGTAAGTTTCGAGCGGCAACTTATCGTGACCCTGGGAGTTCAAGGTCGACCACTGCTGCGCCACCCTGGCCAGTTGCTCGAACAGCGTGCGGTCCTCAGGTCTCACGCTCTGCCGCAGCCGCGCCACACTGTCCGACATTGCATCCAGCACCCGGCCTTTGTATTGCAATACACTGGTGAGGCCGAGCGCGATCGCTTGAGGGCTCGCCACCGACACAGAGAATGACACGTTCGCGGAAGTGTCGTCGGCCAACTGTTGCAGGTATGCCTGTTTGCGTGCCTCGGAGCCGGAGAGCAGAAAACGCCCAGTGTTCTTCTCTTGAATTACGAGCACCTGCCTCATTAGCGGCTCGGCCTGGGCGTATGCACCAGTGGCATGGTAGAGCCCGGCCAGGCTGCTGAGCGCGGTGGCGGTGTCGGGGTGCCCGGGGCCCAGCGCCTTCTCCCTGATCGCGAGCACCCGTTGGTACAGCGGCTCGGCCTGGGCGTACGCACCGGTGGCGCGCTAGAGCGTGGCGAGGCAGCTGAGCGCAATAGCGGTGTCGGGGTGCTCGGGGCCCAGCATTTTTTCGTGGAGCGCTATCGAGCGTGCGGCAAGTGATATGGCTTTGTCGTATTGGCCTTGACTACGGAGTTCTTCGACTTGCGCGCTCAGCTCTTCTGCTTCTTGGATCGACCGTTCCTGCGCGCCAACACTTCCCGCGAGCGTGAGAGCAAATAGCAACACCAAGCCTGCGCTGCACCAATGTAGGGCTCGCTTCCTCATCCGGGCCTCCTACAGTCACTCGATAGGTTCTTCTCGGATCAAACCTTGATCATTGCGCCCTAACAGCACCGTGACCGCTGGAATATGAGTAACAGGTCACGCACCACCAAGCCGCATCGCCGACTTGCACCGCGTGATGCTCCTGTGCGACTGGCACGCCAAACAGCGTCACGATGCCATCGCCCATCACTTGGTTGATGGTACCCACGTGGCAGTCCACGGCGCGATCATCCATTCGAGTATCGAATCGAGAATTGCTCGCGCCTCCTTCGAGTCATAGTCGTCCAACAGCTCCATCGAGTCCTTACAGATTGGCAAGAGGACCGTCACCTGCGTGCGCTCGCCTTCAAGCATGACCTTGAAGGTGAGGATGTTCTCGGCCTAGTCCTTACGCAGATACTCCAGCGGTGACGGGGCGGGCATGGACGGTGGCGCCGGGCTCTGCGTCGTGAGTGGGGTGCTACACTCGATCCAACACCTGGCCCGATTGGGCCTATTAGCATCGCAGTGCAGGCATCGCATCCGTATGCCCTCCGGTACGGTCGTGCTGGTGATCATGGCATGGGTGGGGAGGCGTCCTCACCCATGCCTCTCATCAAGGGGTCTGGGATAGTGTGTCAGTACTCCACACGCACCCTCATGTCAAGTCGAAAGGATGGCAGGACTCTTAATCGATCTACATGAGATGGGTACACATCCATTGCCGTAAGCCCTCGTTGGTGCGGCATCTCGGCGAGCCCGCCTGCGCCAATCTCGTAAAGACTGATTGAGACCCTGGAGCAGTGAGCAGAGGTGGTTCGGCCTTGGAGGCCAATACCAGTCCCATCATGGTGGTGCACTCCCGCGCGCTCCCCGAACCTTTACCATCATGACCTGTAGAGCTCAGGGGGCACACCTATGGTGACCGAGGTTTTGCTGCTGCTGGCCTGTCAAGCCCACGCGCCTCGATCTGCTGGCAGCTGGGGCTCCGTGTAGGCTCAATGGCCTCGGCGAGGGTCATCGCCGGCAAAATGACGGTGCTCCACCGGGGCAACACTAATATACTCGCCCCTGGAGGTCCCAGGATCAGAGATATGATCGGCAGAACGCCTGCCTCTGCTTTATATCTCTGGGTGGCCACTGCGCATCGTCCTTAGCCTAGCAAGAGTGATACCACACGAAAGCCATCCCACGACATCCATGACGATACCGGCACACCCGCATCAGGGCAGGCCAGAAGGACACGACACCTCTGGTCAGGACTCGCCATCCAGGCGCGTCACCTGCACCCCGGCAGACCGCCATCACGTGCCCAGCCGACCAGGGACACGCGTGTCTGGTCCTGCACAGGGCTGCGCACATCTAGATACGGCCGCGAGCCGCTGGAGAGAGGTTGACCTGACTTGGTGCGGCGCTGGCTGCCTGGGCACAGAGGCCGTGGCGTGTCTGACCACGCAACCTCGGGATGGGCAGCTCCCGCTGTGCAAGGAGCGATGTCGATCGCTGCTGGTCACCTGTCGAGAGCCCGTGTCGATATCCGTCACGGTCATCACGAAGGATGACGCCATCCTCCTGTGGGCCGTGCCCACCTGGTATACTATTAGGCAGAAACGCCTGCGCACAGACGAAGTCACGAGGACAGCAGTGGCGAGAGGGTCCCACGAAGGACGATGAGGAGGTCGAGACGCCTATGCATGCTATTGATGCACTTCCGGTCCACGTGATCCTGGCCGCGCTCCTCTGGCTGCTGGCGGCCGTTGCCCTCTGGCGAGGCATACGGGGATTGGCGACAGGGCTCTGCGAGGTCAATCACCCCGCGAGTGCGCTTCGAGTCGTGCGCGGCATCCGGGGCGTGATCGTCACGGTGAGTCTTGCAGCCTTGGGCGGCGGGGTGCTGTTTGCGAGCACGGGGCTTGTGGTGTTTGGCGTGATATTCCTGGCAGAGGAACTCTATGAGACCGGGGTGATCCTTCTGGCATTGCGCGCGGGCCAGCGGGGCGTCTGGGCATAGACCCCGCATCTGGCATCAACGGCCTTCTCTCCGATGCCCGGCCAGGCAGGTGAACTCCTGGCGCAGGATGAGGGCACGCGTCTGGTCGACTGATGAGAATGATATGGTGTGCCGGTGACACGTCGCCGGGCATCAGCACGTGGCCCCCGCCGATCAGTCCAACATCTGCAATGGTCTGGTAGGGGGCTCGAAATGGCTGCCTGGTCACGACGGCTGTGCACCTGTCGGTGCGGCTGGCGACGCGGTGGATGGGCGTCGTTTCGAGGGCCTCAGACAAGGTCATCGTCGGCGGGATGACGGTAAGCCGTCGCTCCTGCATCGACGTGCCCACCCCGTTGGGATGCCTCTCCTGACCACAGGGTTCGACTGAGACATTGTATGTCCGCGGCGAAACCGCTACGTTAGAAACCGCGACCTGAAACGTCGAACCCAAGAGCCTAGCCGTGGCGCCACATCGTGAGCGCTGCAACGGCAGGACCGTCGCCACCGATCCCATCGTCCGACCATGGGGGAAACGCTCTTGGCTGGGGCAGCTGATCCACTGGCGGTAAAATGTGCGAAAGATTTCCTGACCGATCAGTACGAGCAGCTGCGGGCGCTAACGGGTACCAGTTTCCTGCCCGAGCTCACCCGCTACTGGCAAACCGCTTGCTATCGAGTCATGGGGTCGCTCAAGCGCGGCGGGCAACGGGCCATTCGGCACCAGCTGGTGCACCATCTGACGACGGTCGCGGCCCACATCGAGCAAGGCCATATCGGAGAGGCGATCACCACGCTGGCGGCCATCGACGTGCAGCGTGGGCACGGGAAATTCCGTGGCAAAGCCCCACAGCGACTGCCTGCGCTGCGTCCTCATCTCCGCGCCATTGCCCCTGTGTTGACGAGTGTTGACGGATGGTTGGCGCTTGAAACCCTCTGGCGACGGGCCTTCGAGCACGCGCTCGGCCGCCTCCCGCTCGGCCGTCAGCGGGCACTCTTGGATCAGCTGGGAGGACATCTCTGGGGGGTGCGTCATGCCATTCAGCAGCGCAAGACGGCGGCCATGTGGATCGCACGCACGCTGCCGAACCCGCGCTTGACGGATCGGCGTGGTCATTATACTCGACAGTGGACAACACCAACCTTTGTCGCACCGGACGGATGGAGGCCGGCTACAAAAACATGGCCCCAGCAGGTAACGCCAGACCTCATCGATTTGGCCCCGTTTCCGGGGTTCCCGGAGTTCCCTCCGGTCCCGCCCAACGTCCCGCAAGACCTCGTGGAATGGGTCGAGAGCGGACATGCCATCAGGCCAAGAGTCTATCCAGGGAAATCACAGCAGCGGATTTCCCTGTCAGGCCTCGTGGATGAGTACGACAGGATCATGCAGCGCCTGATCCCACTGCTCGCGCACCGGCTGGCCCGACGCGGGTGGAAGCGGCTTCGTGGTCAGAAGCACCGCACGGGCATCGGGTGGCGCCTGTGCGCCATGCTGCAGGAGGTCTTCCCAGCCATTCCCGAACGCCGCTGGGAACGGATGATGGGCCAAGCCGCGGTGCCCCATCCTGCGACCCTCGACTACTCGCAGCTCAACCGAGAACGCCTCGCGCTCGCCATTCTGGGAGAGCTATACCATATCAACTCTAATTACCTGCGCACGACACTCCTCCCCAGAGCTCGTCTGATGCGTCGCCCCTGGCCTGACCAACGGGCGTGGCTCATCGAGCACTTCACTCACAAGCATTCCCACGACAAGTAACCACCCTACCCTCAAGACCTCACTGAGTATTGTGTCCACCCTAATCCACCCCATCGTGGATGCTCGCCACAAGCTCCACCGTGCTCCTGCCCAGCACGAGCTATAGACGCCCCCTCTTGTTCTGAAGTGACGCGCCTCGATTCCCCCTCCCCCCCTGCGCTTTAATCATGTTGTAGCCAACAACACCAACGCAGGAGGGCAGTATATGGTTGCCACAGCCTCGGTCCCCGTGAAGCACCGGCTCAAAGCGCTCCGTCAGGCACATGGCTTGGCCATCTACGGGTTAGCCGTGCGTGCACGATGCAGTCCGACCACGATCGGCGCGGTTGAACGTTGGGGCTATCGGCCCAGCGTGGGGTGTGCGAGCGCATCGCAGCGGCGCTCGACGTACCAGTTGAAGCGATTTGGCCGGAGCTGACTCCCCATGACGCCGAGGGATAAGCCGAGCCCTGCGGTCATACCCGGTCGTGCCCTGCCGGGAGGAACAGAGGTACGGGAGGCGGGGCAGGTCCACGTGGATATTCGCCATGCGCCGCCGACGCCAGCGCAACAGGCCGCCTGGGATGCGTTGTGGCGACTGCTGCTCGGTCAACCACCGCAACCGCTCGGCCCACTAGGAAACGATGATCAAGAAGAACCCCAGAAATGACCATGCCCAGATTGAGGGAGCAACCCGGGCATGGAGATTCCGCTGGTTGGCGCCAGCGACATGTTGAAAGGATCAAACCATGATACATCCTGACAGGAGAGGAAGCAATCCCTACAATCGCATGTTATCCCGGCGTTACTCTAGAATCCGCCCGACTCCCGCAGCTCATGGCACCACCGCTTTCTACGCGAACCTGAACTCCAGAGCATCCACAACGTCTCGGAAGGCCGACCTCATCGCCTTAGGGAGTTGGGCCGTGATCACGGGGCGCAGATGGCTCGTCCGGGCTGTGCACGCGGCCATCGAGCGGGAGGGCCTCCGTGATAAGTAGGGTGCTCACCGAAGCCCAGCGCCTTGTCGCCGCTGGTGTGTCGCTCATACCCATCGCCGCGGACGGCAGCAAGCGGCCGGTCGTCTCGTGGAAGGCCTTCCAAAGCCGACGCCCGACAGCGGGAGAATTGCAGCGCTGGTTTGCGTCTGCTCCGTATGGCCTGGCCATCGTTGGGGGCTACGTCAGCGGTTGCCTAGAGGTCCTCGACTTTGACGCCACGGACATCTTTGACCCCTGGCGTGCCATGGTGGAGGAACTGGCACCGGGATTATTGGAGCGCTTGCCACTCACCCAAACGCCCAGTGCTGGCAGACATGTTCCCTATCGGTGTGCGATCGTCGAGGGCAATCAAAAACTCGCACGGGGTCTGAACGCCGAGGGCCGTCCTGAAACCCTGATCGAAACCCGCGGCGCAGGCGGCTATGCGATCATCCCACCATCACCTCCGACGTGTCACCCCCTCAAGAAGCCGTACGTGCTGCTGCGCGGCGATCTCGCCGCGATTCCCATGATCACCGCCGAAGAACGCACGATCGTGCTGAGCGCGGCGCGCTCTTTCAACGAGCACGTCGAGTCGAAGCGGGTGATCTCTGGCACCATATCTCCTGGTACTTTCCAACCACAGGGTAGCCGGCCTGGTGAGTTCTGCCATGCGCAGGCGCAGTGGTCAGACATCCTGGAACCGCATGGCTGGAGCCGCGTCGGACAACGAGGCGAGATCACCCTCTGGAAGCGCCCCGGCAAGCGAGCACGCGGCTGGACTGCCACCACCAACTACAACGGCAGCAATCTGCTCTATGTCTTTTCCAGCAACGCTCTGCCATTCGAACCTGAGCGGGCGTACTCGAAATTTGCGGCCTATGCGCTGCTGGCGCACGGCGGAGATTGGCGCACCGCTGCCGACGCGTGGCACCGCCGAAGGGTGGACGGGCGTGGAAGCCGACCTGTGGGTGCCCACCGGTTGGGGCCACTGACTCGCCCCGCACAGACCAGAGTGATCGATATCCCCTCCCGCCCCCGTAGCGCGCCACTGGAGGGGATGCGATGACACAGCGGCGTCATATCCGATTTGATCCTCCGATCGCCGAACCCCTGAATGACGGCCTTGCATTACTCGTTCAGGGTGTCCGGCGTGGGACACAGGGTTTCTCTGCAGCACTTCAAATCTGGAACGAACACCTCATCTATGCCGACGAGGTCGTGCTCGATTCGTCACATCAGCGCAACCGGTTCCTTCGGGCGGCATGCACCCAGTACCCGGCCCTCGATCAGTCCATGCTCGCGCAGGCCCTCCTGAAAATGGTCGCCGCGCTGCCGCCACTACTGGATGCGGCACCCTCAAGGCCTGAGCCCTCACCATCAATTTCCTCTGCCAATGCGCAGGCTGCCGAACAGACGACCAAGGAACTCCCGACCATTGAAGCCAAAGAGGGTGACTTGCGCGTCGTCACCGACTAGGCCTGGGCGGCGATCCAGCAGGCCAATACACCCATCCCGCAGTTCTTTCGGTACGGTGGGGGGATGATCCGGCTGGAACGCGATGATGACGGGCAGGTGTTCCCTGCCGAGCTCACGGCCGATCGCATCCGCCATGGGCTGGCACGGATCGCCAGGTGGGTGGTGAGCGCGCAGGATGAAGATGGTGAAAAGGTGGAGCGTATCGTCCGCCCCCCCGCCGATGTGCCCCGCGATATCCTCGCCACACCCGACCCTCCTCTCCCCATCCTGCGCCGCATTGTCGAGGTGCCAGTCTTTGCGCCCGATGGCACCTTGCAAACCGCCGCCGGCTATCATGCCGGGAGCCGTACCTATTTCAGTCCACCGCCGGGCTTCGTCCTCCGGCCGATCTCGAACAACCCCTCGCCAGCGGAGCTGCAGCAGGCCACCCAGCTGATCCTCGATGAAGTCTTGCACGATTTCCCGTTTATCGCCGAGGCTGATCGTGCCCATGCGGTGAGTCTCTTCCTGCAACCGTTCTGCCGTGACCTGATCACCGGCCCGACGCCGCTGTATGTGATCGAAGCGCCCATCGAAGGCAGCGGCAAGGGGCTACTCGCCGAGGTCTGCTTGATGCCATCGATGGGACGGCGCGTGGGCACCCTCGCTCCCGGTCGCGATGAGGAAGAATGGCGGAAATCGATCACCTCGGTGCTGCGCGAGGGACATGAAGCGCTGTGGATCGACAACCTGGTGCACCCCCTCGACTCGGGCACCTTAGCGGCGGCATTGACCACGTCGGTGTGGGAAGACCGTATCCTCGGGCAGTCGCGCACCATCCGGGCCCCAGTGCGCTGTGCCTGGTTAGCGACGGCCAATAACCCTATGCTCAGCCGTGAGCTCACACGCCGCAGCGTTCGCATCCGTATTGATCCTAAAGTCGATCGCCCCTGGCTGCGGCAGGCGTTTCATCATGATGATCTTCGAGCCTGGGTCCATGCCCATCGTGCCGATCTCGTATGGGCCGCCCTGACGCTGGTGCGGGTCTGGTTGGCCGCGGGTTGTCCCCAATCATCGGTACGGCCGTTGGGTTCCTATGAGGCATGGTGCCGCGTCATCGGGGGGATTCTCAGTCACACTGAGATTGCAGGCTTTCTCGGGAACCTTAACGAATTCTATGAGGCCGCCAATACCGAAAGCGCGGCCTGGCGGT
Organism: bacterium; assembly: GCA_046727435.1. Lineage (GTDB taxonomy): Bacteria > Tectomicrobia > Entotheonellia > J063 > CAVPRW01 > CAVPRW01. The sequence goes on from JBKPCR010000494.1 coordinate 14,035, forward strand.
CATTGGTAGCGGTGTGGTGGCACACATACCAGGACACCCCGATGACCGCCGCGAAGTTATTGCCGTTGGCGCGGGAGTTCGACGAGCTGGAGATCGGGGGCAAAGATGAGGGAGGGCAGCGCCGTTCACTCGGGAAGAAATTGGCGGTGCAGCGCGACCGCGTCATCGGCCGTTACCGGATTGTCGCGGCGGGTGAGCATGCCAATGCGCTGCGCTGGAAATTGGTGCTCGCGTCAGATTCGGCTGGGGAAAACTCACCAAACTCACCTGACTCACCTCACTCACCCAGCGATCCCGAACCGACCGTGACAAACTCACCTGATGAAAGCCTAAGAAGATCAGACAATTATCATGCAGATGGTGAGTTTGGTGAGTTTCATCCCGCCGCGGCGGAATCTCCAGAGGAAAAATCGCTTTCTCGCACTCTTGATGAGTTTTGACCTCACGTATGGATTCGCGATGATCGTCAGCGTGATCACCGAATCATGATGCAGCTGCACCATTGTCCGGAAGACAAGGGGTTTCAGGGAGTCTTCATCCAACGTATGGATGAGCATTGGTCGGCGACAAGATCGAGGGGTTGTTGTGAGATATGGAGGGTTAGCGGTTGGAGTGGAGCCGACCCAAGACTTGCGGCGGCACATGATCTAGGCGACCGATGCACTCAGGGCTCTGAAACCGGCGTTGTCGTGAGCAAGCAGGACCGGGAAGCCGGGCGAGAGTCGCTGACGAACGGGTTGTTCACCTGCAAGAGGAGGTATTTACTGATGTTCCGAGGGTATGATGCCATCAAAGCGCTCGCCAAAGCCCAGAGGGTCCGGGTGGCGGACCTGCTGGTCCTGGCTGAGAAGAACGATCCCTTTTACGCCGGCAGTCCAGCCCAACGTGCTAAGGCTGAGTGGTTTGCCGAGCTCTGGGGGCGCTTTGCCTACACCACAGGTGTGCATCTGCGGCGCGTCCACTACCGTCTCGTGAGTGGTGAAGAACAGTATCGCAAACACGACGGCACGCCGTATGAAAACACCGAGGCCTGTTGGGACTATCTGGGCGACGCCGGGAAGTATGCGCGCTACCTGGGTTTGGTGCGCCCGGATGCCTTCGAGGATCATCGCAATCCAGCCCCGCATATCTTCATGGCCCCCTCTCCCGTGCAACCAACGCCACGCGTCCGGTTGAGCGACCTGGAGGACTGGCTGCTACCGTGGATCGAGAGCGACCTGAGTGCCCTGCTCTCCTTGCCGCTGCCCGTCGTGGGCAGCATCGACGGCTATATGTATGCGTCGAGTGATCAACCGTATCTGGTCGAAATCTGGATCGAGAAATCCACCATGGATGATGTCCTGATGCCGCTCTGCGAGGCGCTCCACATCAATCTAGTGACGAGCGCTGGCTTCCAGTCCATCACCAGTGCCGTGAACATGTTACAGCGTGCGCGGACATTGATCCAACTCGGGAAACCGGCGCGCATCTTGTACATCAGTGATTTCGATCCTGCTGGTGATGGCATGCCGGTGGCGGTGGCACGCCAGATGGAGTTCTGGATGCAGGACTATGCCCCTGGCGCCGACATCATGCTCACCCCGCTTGCCTTAACACGCGACCAGGTGATCACGTATCAGTTGCCGCGCATCCCGATCAAGGAGAGCGATGCACGCAAGGCGGGATTTGAGGAACGCTACGGCGCAGGCGCGGTGGAATTGGATGCCCTCGAAGCGTTATACCCAGGCGTGCTCGCGGACCTGGTGCGTGATGCCATTGAGCCTTATCGCGATATGACGTGAGCCGAACGCTCCGCGGAGGTCGCCGCCGAGGCCCTGGAGGTAGCTGACCAATTCTGGGAAGCGCAGATGGCCCCGTATCAGCAGGCGCTCGATGCCATCACTGAGGAGGTGGGTGAGATTGTCGGGCGTTATCAGGATCAGTTGGCGCAGATGGATGCGGCCTTGCAGGCCGAATTGGCGCCGTTGCAGGAGCGGGTAGATGCGCTACGGCGTGCCGTCGAGGTGGCGATGCGGCGATTTCACCCAACACTACCCCCCAGTCCTGAAGCGGACACGGAGCCGGTCGATGAAGACACGTGGCTGTTTGACGGACAGCGTGATTACTTGAGTTAACTCGCTATCTATAAAGCGCGCAAGCACGGGCAGGACGCGGGTGAGCTCACGGCCTGAAGGGAAGGGGCAGAACGATCCGCATACACCAGAAAGGGGGACATTATGGCCTGTACGTATCACGGCAAGGAGCATGATCCGGTAGCCTGTATGCGGCGGTTACGAAACCACGTCCGGCGGCGCTTGGAGATCAGTGGAGGCCTGCAAGGGGGAGACGAGCATCGCGAGCGAGATGAACAGATGATCAGCCGTGTGTGTTACTGCATCGCCAAGTTGGCCACCGATCCTTCTGGGCTTTCCGTCTTCACAGCCGAACTCGCCGTGACAGACGAACAGGTGTCGCGCCTCCAGGCGGTGCCCCTAACGCCGTGCTCGCGTGCCAAGCGGATGCGAGTCTGGGAGAGCTGCCTCGCCGCCACGGCAGACGAATGCTCCGAGGAAATTGCGGTCGTCCAGCAACATCTCCGGCCCGAGGAGGTGCCACCACTGGCGCTTGTTCCGCCTTTGATGATCGAGGCCTTTGTGCAGTGGCCGAGTGCCCAACCATCAGCATCATGACCTCAGTGATGCACGCCTTGGCAGATGAATTTTAGCAACTACCTAGAAGTGAGAGGAGGAGCCACGATGGATCGTGATCGCGCAGAACGCCGGTGGAGGCGACGCACGCCCCGCGGGAACTTTTTATGGTTGCGCTCATGGCGATTGACGCACGACAGGGCCAACGCCGGCCCGATTGAATCACATCGGGTACTCGTTCATCCCGATCGAGATGGCGATTATTACGACGTTGGCGTGCTGCCGGATCAACGAAGTCCTGAACCAACAGCTATCAGCCTGCAGTTGAAGGTGTCGGGGCATGTCACCCCCCACGAGCTGGGGAACCATCTCCTCAAACTGGTGCAGATGCTGCTGCACAGTGAGGAGCTCTGGGGGTTGCTTGGGGGTGTCCCGCTGGATGGGCCACGCACCTTTGGCCTCGTGCGGTCTGACCAGGCCCCTGCCACCCCGCCGGGCGCAGGTGAGGCGCCATCGCCGTCCGCACCCCAGACGCCCCTTCGTGCACTGCAAACTTTACGGGACAAGATCGCTTTCCGGCTGACAGAACACCAGCAAGACCCGACCTTTCCCCTGCGCGGTCATACGCTCGAAGAACTGTGTGAGGTCCTGGTGATGCTCACCTGCGGGCAGGACATCGTGCTGCTCGTGGACCGCGATCCCTGGCGGTGGGAGCATACTGCCGAGGAGTTGCGGGTCGCGGAAGAAGCCTTTTCGGCGGAACTCGACACCCTCAGGGCGCTGACCAGCGCGTTGAGCGAGGACATGGGGGCAGACCAGGCGACCGAGCAGCTGTTATCCGTCTTTGTGGAGGGGGCGCCCGGAGAGGGGACGGCATGATCACGACGATCAACAACATGTGCGCGTGCGGCCGTGTGGTTGGCGATGGCCCGAAATGCCCCGATGCCTCCGAGGGCGGGCCGCGGGCAGCCTCCACCCATCACGGGTGGAGAGCCCAAATGAGGGAGCCCTAAAGGCCACGCGCCGTGGTCCCAGAGGTGGCAGAAAAAACTCTTTTTTGGCCGCTGTCCATCCTACCGCATCAGTACTTCGTGCTTGATTCCCACGCATCGGCATCATCGGCGGGGTGTGATTTGGTCGCCAAGCGATTTAACCCTTTGTGATGCAGTCAAGCTCCGCTTGTGGTCAACTGCTCCACGTGCCTCAGCCATCGGCGCTACCGGGTGACGCCTGGGAGATGTTGCTCGCGAGGTATCCGGGCGAGGTGCAAGTTGCGGTGCACCAGGTGGTCAAAAGCACAAGTCTTGGCGTGGCGGATGTGCTGCGGGCGTTAGTTATCACCGCCTGTCAGGTGAAGACGACGCCACAGCCTCCACACGAAAGCTCAGGCGTCTGGCGTGACAGACCCGTCAGCGCAGGCGCTGGCCTCAGGTCGATCTCCCTCTTGCGAGGATGGAAATGTTGAACCACACCTCGATGCGCGTGGGATACCTCCCAGCACAAAGGCTCTGTGGCCGATCAGTCTTCGGATGCTCCTCTTGTCCCATGGCCTCCAATCAGAAGGTGCTGATCGACTGCGGCAGGTTTCCGATACCGCTCATTTTGAAGCAGCCTCATTACAAGTCGAAGATAGGTAAGGGCGGCAAGAAGCGGTCCGTTGGCGTCCCCGCCGAAATAATTCCGCACAATTTTCTCCGCGTCCTTCGATTTTCCGTGAACGAGTTTCGACCGGTAGCCGTAAATCCGCTTGATCTCCCAAACTACTTCCGCCGGCGGCTTAATGGGATATGGTTCGAGCTTGAGAAGGGCGGCCACGCGAAGCGCGAGTTGGCTCTCCCGGAATTCCCGTGGTAACGCGTCAAATGTTGCTCCCTCGTCGTGCTAAACCATTGGAAATATTCGGCCGACCTTTAAACGATGTTCTGTTTTCACGGGAATTCCGGGAGAGCCCGATAATGAATCAGCGCCTGAGCATACCCGGTCTGGAACCCAGTTGCGATTCGGATGGCAGCGAGGGCCTTGTCAATGACAGAGATTGGGTAGATCGCCGGATCGTCGAGTTCCCAGGGGAACCCTGTCAGCCCATGCCTCTGTGCCTGGGAGAGGGTTCGGCCTTCAATGACGATCGCGGGGGTAGCGGCCGCCGACGCCCACTTGTGGACGTGATAGGCCGAATCCAAGAGTGCCGCCCTTGCCTGCTGGAACGGTTCATCCATTCGCCGGATGAAAACGTTCGGCCCGAGGCGGTATTCGTCGAAGGCCGCTTGGATCATGAGCATCGGAATAACCACATCGGCTGGCACCTGCTCTGCGAATACCCCTTCTTCCCATCTCAGGTACAGGGGCAGGAATCGTTCGGCCTCGAATGCCTCGTCCGGGTGTACGATTTGGTACTGCTCGACCAGTTCGGCTGGGATCATGCCAGCATAGGCCTGGGCCGCGTTGAGGAGCTGTGCGTCCGAGATGTCCGGGCGGAATCCATAGCGTAGAGTGGCTTGGTACTCCCGGTCGACCACGAGAGAATCGATGAGCGCTTGAAACGAGGTAATCGCATTTTCATCGATATCGGCATTGGACGCACTGCCGAAAAGATAGGAGTAATCGAATGGAGCTGCCCGCTCGTTCTTGCTGAAAGTCGGCATCCCGTTCTCGCCAATCTTGACTTCATACCAATTCCATTGGCGAGGGATGTAGAGACGGCTATTCTTCCTCATTGCCTCCCGCATCTCCGCGAGTCCGTCGCGAACAGCAGCAGCCGCCAACTGGAATAGCTCGGGTTTGAGAGGTATAGTGGACGGGCTAGTCAAGGCGACCTCCCTCGATGGCGACGAGGAGACCCGCCAAGCTGGTGGGGTCTCTGGTGGACGCGAGCAGGGCTGGTCGGCTTTGGCCTCGTCGCATGGTGGCGAGTGCCCTGACGGCGCGTGCGCGGGGCGGCACTGGTGGTACCCGGCGGCTAGGGCTGGGAGCAAGAGGTTCAAGGGGGTCAGGGCTGACGCAGGAACGGGGAGCTAGCAGAGGGTGTCGTTCACCGACCCCGCAGGAGAGCACTCGATGCCAGCACCCCTGTGGGGCGACCTCGTCGCGTGGCTGGCTGATCGCACATCTCGCAGGTCCATGGCGTGGGCCGGGCGGATGGCAAGGATGACCGCGACACGGAGCCGCACCACGGTGCTGGGAGGGATAGGAGCCGCTGTGGGGGTGGCGCAGGTGAGGCCTGACAGGGGCGGCTGGGGAGCGGCGGCCGCCCGTACGCTCGATTCACGGGATTCACGCGATTCACGGAATTTCCCTATTTGTTATTCCTTCATAGTTCTCTACATCACGGCCCTCTCACCCCTGTGATCCCGGAAATTCAACAAATAAGAGAATCGCGTGAATTCCGTGAATCGCGTGATCATGGCGTTCAATGGACCGGACACTGGAGATTGTTTCGACATGAGGCCATATAGCGGGTCTTTGAACGGATGGGAGGGGCTTGATGGCGGTCGGGAGGTGTCCGAAGCCCCGCCGCTTCACCCTGGCGCCGCTAGCTATTCAGTGGCGAAAAACGGCGTGGTGGCAGCGTTGAGGCACGCCTCGGGTGTGTGAGGTGTGTCATTCCCTGCCATCGCCGCTGCCTGCCGGCGTCCACATAGTCATCGATGTCTCCCTTCATGATTCCGCATAGATGATCCGCACCCTACGCTTATCGAGAATGGCACAGACCCAGGCTGTCGTGACTCTGTTGGGTAAGTCATCCGCTAACAGAGCACCGTCTGGCGTGACAGTGGATAGGGTGCTAGCTGGGCAAAATGTCCTAGGTTCCACGGGCGCGCGCGTAAGGGTTCACCTCAGCGCCAGGCGATCCCTCGGACTACATTCATCAACGAGCCCAGCACCCTCTTTCCCCAGGCACGGCGCTATGCCCCTGCCCATGCCACTCCCACCCCAGGGGACAACCGCGGGTTTGCCCTCGAAGCGCATCGCGACCTCCTCTGGGCGTTACGACGCCGCCTCAGTGTTGAGGCTCATGCCACCACAGGTCAGTAGGCCACAGGGCTGGTCAATGGCTATGCTGTCCCACCCCTCCTTGACACCTCCTAGGGGGAGGTATAAAAGGAGTACGCTGGTGACTCTTCCCCCTGGCAGGCCGCGCCCCTAGACGCCTCTGACGGCATGGTGACGGACGACCTCGGCGCCGATCCGGGTGAGGTGGTGAAACACGAGCCTGGTCTTCCTCTTGAGCGTGCGTCACACGCCGGTCAGCCTGGGCAGCGTTGTGGAGGGGCGTCGCGTGAGTCTGGTGTGGGTGGCGGGTGCCGGCATCCTGTTGCTAGCGAGCTTCGTGTTCGGGCTGGCGGGGTTTGGCCTCGGGTTGGTGGCGTTGTCCCTGCTGCCCTTCCTGATGCCCCCGACGATGGCCGTTCCGCTCATCTCGATGTACAGTGCGGCCTTCGCTCTCGTCATGGCCATCCAGTTGCGGCGCGACATCGTGTTGTCGCACCTGGCGGCGCTCCTGTGCGGCGCACTCGTGGGCACGCCGGTCGGTGTGTGGGTGCTGGCGACCTTGCCGGCCAGCTGGCTGCGGCGACTGATCGGGCTCACCCTGATGGTCGTGGTCATCATCGAATGGCGTGGTCTCTACCCCCGCAAGTTAGCAGGACGCCACTGGGGAGTCTCGGCCGGAGTCTTATCAGGGCTGCTCGGAGGGGCCGTCGGCGCCCCAGGTCCGCCGGTCGTTCTGTACGCTGCGGCGCAGGGGTGGAGTCCGCGCGCCATGAAATCCACCCTCTTGGGCTTTTTTTGCGCCAACCAGATGATCACGCTCGTGGGCCAGTGGTGGGCTGGGCTCCTGACACCCGACGTGGCATGGCTCGCACTCGTCTTTGCCCCGCCAGCTGTGGTCGGCGTGGCCCTCGGCATGCACCTCTTCAACTACGTCGATCACGCCCGTGTCCGCCACCTCGTGTTCGCACTGCTGTTCATCCTCGGACTGACCCTGTGCCTCCGCGGCTGAATGCGTCGTGTCCAGCGCACAACCGGTGGCAGCGGACGGTCCGCTACGCGACCCGCCGTTGAACCGGAGCGGTACGCGGTATGCTAAACACGGGGTCACGGCACTGGGCGAACCCTCGCGAGTCGGCGGAATTCCCCACCGGTGTCAACGAGGTCCTGGCCATGTGTGTGGACGCTTATTTAACCGAGCTATGAGCTCCGGCTTTGCCTGAGGTTGGGTTGCCTGGAGCACAGGCTCTCTGTTTCAACGGCATCTGATGTGAGCAGATACAAAGCTCGTCAGAGCTTCCTTTACGCTGGTGAGGAGTGAAGCCGGTCTTGTCCGAGATACATCAGCTCGACGAGCAACCGTGCCGTGAAGCGGCTGGAGGAGACCTCCAACGCGTCAGAGTCAAGGTGTTCAAATCTCCGGAACCACCTGATGCCGCCGCGGTGAGATGCAGCGCCAAACTGTGTGAAACTCAAATTTTCGGAAATGTGCCTTCATAGAATCGATAGCTTACGATGTCAAAAATGCCAGCATTTGGGATTTTTACCCAGTCTACGCCGTTATTAGCCGCGAGAAGGAGTAGGAACCGGTCAAACGGCGCTCAGGAATGCGCCCGGTCCGATTCAAGATACTCCTTGAGGGCAACGGCATCGTTATGCTCCTGGTCCTTAGCACCGTACACGAGCGTCACTATGCCGTGACGCACATGCTCCCTAAGCTGCTCGACCGCTTTGGGATTATTGTCGAGTTCCCGGAAATAGCGGTCGCGGAACGGGGTCCATTTCGATGGGTCGTGGCCGAACCACTTCCGGAGCGCGGCGCTCGGAGCGATCTCCTTGAGCCAGAGGTTGATCCGGGCCGAACTTTTGGACACGCCCCGTGGCCAGAGCCGGTCCACAAGCACCCGGAATCCGTCGCCCGATTCGGGTACTTCATACGCTCGCTTCAGTTTGATGACCATAGGCTCCCCGAAATCATCGCCTAACCATTGAGTATCAGGCCGATGTGCCCTGATACCTTGATATGGGGCCACTATTCGGGCTACCTCACCAGCGCGCAACGATGCACGCTGAGAGCGCATTATAGCGTAATGTAGGCCAACGGGAAATCATGGGGAGCCCAGAATCAATCATGTGGGCTCCGGGGCAACGAATATGGGCCGGGAAGGGAACTCTATTGCGAGCCGAGCGTGCAATGAGTGCGAGCCGTAACACCTCCCTGTAGTTGCCCGATGCTGATGTTCTCAATTCCTATAGGTGATGGGCTCAGGTCGTTACCCCTTCGGTGGGGTGTTTAGGATTGAACTGAGACCAGGGGATGGCTGATCTCTTCGCGCTCTAGGGTGCTCTCAACCCTGCTACCGCATACATGGCCATGACTGACTCTGTTGGTTAATTCAACAATGCGCGGAAAAGCAGGCGTACAGACGGCGTTTGAAACCCAGAACGACCGAGGCTATGCCTCTGGTGAAGGGTATTCCCTTGGCGTTCGAGATCGACTGTCGTGCATTAACCAACAGAGTCAACACATCGTTTACACCGGTGGGGAATTCAGCCGGCTCACGGCCTCATTCGGCGGGCTGAGGTAACATGCGCCCTGATGAAGAACTGGTTGAAACCTTCCAAGCTCTGACCCTCGATGGTGAGCCCAAAGATTGACTGCCATCTGGCTAGAACGGGTGGTTGGGTAGACAATGCTGTGCTCGACAGGGCCCTCGCTGTCGGATCATCGAGCTGCCAGGCGATATGACTGACGATCGCGCCATCGGCGCGAGGTGGCTGGAAGATATTGTTATAGCTGCGTAACAGGTAGTTGTCTACGAGCCCAGCCCCTGTGTCGTGATCATTCACAATTTCGACAAGGAAATCCACGTTGGAGGGGTCCGTACTAAACTGAAATCCACCCGCGTATACGATGATACCGAAGGGTGACATGGAGTGCTGATAATCGCCTACCGTCGGTAGGGGATTTGAGTCCGGAGTCGTCGATTCATAGAGATACGACCCGGTAATGGTATCACCAGCCTGGATAGCTCCATTCAAGATGTTGCTGGAATCGTCGACGGACTCGACTTCAGCAGTAATATTAATCAAGATGTTGGCAGCATCAGCATGCCTCACGTAACCAACAACCAGTAGCAGCGCGACCAGCCATACCATGCCATGCGCGACCAAACGTTGCATCAGCATACTCTGGACCATCATCGCTCCTTTCGTAGCGGACTCAAGGGCTTTCTATTGCAAGCGATGGGGCTGTGGGCCAACAATTCCCGCGTGGAGCGGAGAGACGCCTCACCAAAGCGGGTTTATCTCTTGTCCGTCTAAGGGAGTGCCCAGTTGGAGGGCCAGAAGCGCGTGAGGAGTTGGGGTCTCCAGAGGAAGCGGGTGAGGCGAGTTTCGAGGGTCATGAGTCACCGCCTTTGGCAGAAGGGACACCGAGCGCGATGCCGCAGAAGTCATCTATCTTCTCCAAGAGCACCTTATCTCTGTCAAGGATTATTAGGAGAGGGCAGGTTTCGCGTGCTTTCGCATGCTGTTGTGAGCCGGCTGAATTCCCCACCGGTGTAAACGATGTGTTGACTCTGTTGGTTAATTCGAAAAAACATGGAGAAGCGGTCATGTATACGACGTTCGAAAGCCCAAGAGATCACGGCATGCCCCTGGTAACACGCACACCCCAGGCGTTGAAGCGTGGGCGCCGCGACTTACCCAACAGAGTCATGACTGCCTTGACGCTGACGGGGCATTCCGCCGGCTCATCTCGCCCCATCCTCAGGCCGTTGCCTGCCATGAGCCCTGATGCCGAAATTCTCGAAGCATATGATCCGTGTTTCGGCTATGATGCGGAAAATTTGCCAGATCAATAGACCGCGAGGGAGGTGAGGTTGATCTTTTGTGACTGGTCGTTAGCGAGGTGATGTGGAAATATTTCTCTACCATCAAGCGTGATGCGCACATGTGATCACCAGGGATACGTCTATGAGCAGCTGGTTCAGCCCCAAAACCGAGAAGCGTGCGAGCCCGATCCACGGGCGTGGACTCTTCGCGCGTGCTGCCATCGCCGCGGGCGAGATCGTCGCCGTCAAGGGCGGAGCCATCATGGACGCCGCCGCATTGTCGCTCGTCCGAGATGCAGTGTCGCCGGCTGAGATTCAGATCGAGCACGATCTCTACATCGCGCCCCGCAGCGCTGACGAGGTCGAAGCAAGCATCCTGTGCCTCAACCACTCCTGCAACCCGAACGTCGGCGTTCGGGGTCAGATCACGTTCGTGGCCATGCGCGACATTCCGGCAGGTGCCGAATTGACCATTGACTATGCGATGATCGACGCTGATCCGGCGGAGCGCATGGCATGCTCCTGTGGCGCACCGGAATGTCGAAAACTCATCACCGGTGATGACTGGCGCCTGCCAGAGCTTCAACGGCGCCATGCGGGCTACTTCTCACGCTACCTCCAGGATCGGTTCGCCGCCGACGGCGCATAACACCCGCTGAAGAGGACGTGCTGGACCGCACGCCGCGCAGCTCTGTTCGTCCGGCGACAAGGAAACCACCATGGAGCGCCGCATTATCGGCTTCCATCAGGACGAGGAGCAGCACTGGGTGGCTGAGCTTGAGTGCGGCCACACCCAACACGTCCGGCATGATCCACCCTGGAGCCACCGGCCGTGGGTCATCACGGCCGAGGGCCGGTCCAACGCCATCGGCCGCTGGCTGGTTTGTGTCAAGTGCGACGCCGGCGCGCCGCCAGATCGCTTCCCCTAGGAGCCACGCGTTCCTGGGCTGATGACATGAGCAACTTTGATCATGTCTTGTCGATCGAGGGATGTGCTGGATAGATGTTCGTCGGTGGAAAAGTATGCTATGGTACACGGGACTAAGCCTGTAGCGGTCGGATCGAAAGCAGGATGGGCCTGTGGAAGCCATGGGCGATGGCTCCATCTCGACGGCGGAGCAGATAGAGCGGCAGTCATTTGCGGGTCCAAGACTGGCAGTGCGAGACAAAGCTTGCACTGCATCGCGAGTGACCTGGCCCGCCAGCAGGTGCCGACGACACGGGGCGGGCAGTGGTATGCCGGCACGGTGCGGTATCTGCTCCGCAACACCCTGTATGCCGAGGAGGTCGCCTAAAATGTTTGAGCCGTTACTGACCCCGAAGCAGGCGGCCGAGCGGTTGCTGGTGAGCGAAAAGGCCGTGTTGGACTGGCTGCGGTTGGACACGTTGAAAGGGGTCAAAGCCGGGCGGCAGTGGCGGATTCGCGAGTGCGATCTGGAGGCCTACCTGGTGGAGCCCGAGCCGACACGCACGAATGCGGGGGCGTCGCCATGCTAACCACCCGCCACCCCGTTGCCTTCGATGAGACCCGCCAGGCGCTCGACGCCCTGGGGCGGGTGACGCCTGGGGCGGGGCCGCGGAGACCGCTTACGTGAGGCGCCGCAAGGCGTATGGCGCCCTCGGCCTCATCGTGGTCGTCACCGCCCTCGTCGTGTGGTCTCGCCTGGGGCCATCTCCCGGACCGCCGCCCGTCCTACCGCCTGCACCCTTGCCGATCGACACGGGGGAGCTGCCGTACGCGCTGACCGGCGCGGTGGTCACGGTGGTCGACGGCGATACCATCGACGTGCAGCTCGACGACCGCACGGTCTGCGTGCGCTATCTCGGGATGAATACCCCCGAGACCAAGCACCCCACCAAGGGCCAAGAGCCTTGTGGCGCCGAGGCCTCGGCGGCAAATCGCCAACTGGTGGCCGGGCAGACGGTGCGCCTGGAGCTGGATGTCCAACCGTGGGACCGCGATCAGCGCCTGCTGGCCTACGTGTACGTGGGCGAGGTCATGATCAATGCTGAGCTCGTGCGCCAGGGGTATGCACAGGTGGCGACGTACCCACCGAACGTGCGCTATGCCGATCGCTTCACACAGCTGCAGCAGGAGGCACGCGCGGCCGGGGCAGGGTGCTGGAAGGCGCCATAGGAGACCGTATGACTATTCCCAGCTATGACACCGATTTCTATGCCTGGACGCAGGCCCAAGCCGAGGCGCTGCGGGTGAAGGATATGGCGGCCCTGGACCTGGAGAACCTCGCCGAGGAGATTGAGAGCTTGGGCAAGCGCGACCGACGCACCGTGCACGGCTATCTCAAGGTCCTGGTGATCCACCTCTTGAAGTGGGCAGCCCAGCCCGCGCGTCGCGGCCCCAGTTGGCGACGTAGCATCCACAATGCCCGCGATACGCTCCGGCTGGTGCTGGACGACAGCGTGACGTTGCAACGGCAGCTGCCGGCGATCGTGGCCGAGGCCTATCCGCGCGCCCGGCGACAAGCCCATGAGCAGACCGGCCTGCCCCTGGCGACGTTCCCCGAGGCGTGCCCGTGGTCAATCGCGCAGGTGCTGGATGAGGACTTCTGGCCAGAGGCCTGATCCACGTCACAGAGCAGCAGTCGATGAGGGACCGATAGGAGGGGACGGATGTATATCATTGCGCACTGGAACGGGCACGGCATCAGGGTGGGCTGCATGATCTGCGGCGAGGGGTTCGAGTTGGGTGAGGTCGCCTATGATGCCGTCACCGAGGACGCGCCACATGAGATGATCGGCGCCGTCTGTCATGCCTGCATGGTCTTGTCTGAGGCGGAGCTGCGTCAGCGGCTCCGGGACGCCGCCGACGCCTTCCGGCAAGAGGCGGAGCGCCTGGACGCACGCGCCGCGGAGCCCCTGCATCTACCGCATCCCCAGGAGATTCGGCCGACACGCCGACACATCAAGCGCATGCATGACACGGCATGTCTGGGCGGTGCCAGTGATGAGTCACTCGCCGATACCCTGCGCCAGCGAGTCCTTGAGCGCCAGCGTGAAGGTAATTAACA
>JBKPCR010000495.1:0-11637 GCA_046727435.1 bacterium
AACATTCTCGCCAAGAACTTCATTGTGTTTGCCATCTCCTCTCTCTCGTTCTATGTGATTGGGTGGGGACTGATGTTCGGCGACGGCAATGCCTTGTTCGGCACGGAAGGGGTCTTCTTCGCCAACGGTGCGGACAATAGCCCCGCCATGGGTGACGCGTATACAGGAGTGTATAGTGCGCTAAACTGGACGGGGGTGCCGCTGTGGGCGAAATTCTTCTTCCAACTGGTGTTTGCCGGCACCGCCGCGACGATCGTGTCGGGGGCGGTGGCGGAACGCATCAAGTTCCACGCGTTTATCCTGTTCTCGTTTGCCATGGTTGGGATCATCTACCCGATCACTGGCCACTGGATTTGGGGCGGAGGCTGGTTGGCAAAGCTCGGCATGTTCGATTTTGCGGGCTCCACGGTTGTTCACTCGGTGGGAGGGTGGTCGGCTCTTGCGGGAGCGATTATCCTTGGGCCCCGTATCGGCAAGTACACTCGGGATGGTCGCGTCAACCCCATCCCCGGCCACAACCTGAGCACGGCCACGGCAGGTGGCCTCATCCTGTGGTTCGGGTGGTTTGGGTTCAATCCCGGCAGCACGATGGCGGCTTCCTTTGCGGATATCGCCCGCATTGCGGTGACGACCAATACCGCGGCCGCGACTGCGGCATTCACGGCCACCCTGGCGGCATGGCTCATGCTCGGCAAACCCGACCTGACGATGATCATCAATGGCGCCCTCGCTGGCCTGGTCGCCATCACCGCCCCGTGTGCCTTTGTCAGTGTGGGTAGCTCACTGATCATCGGCGCCATCGCGGGGGTCCTGGTGGTGGCAGCCGTACTCTTCTTCGACCGTATCAGGGTGGATGATCCGGTGGGAGCCATTTCGGTGCACCTCGTCAATGGGGTGTTTGGCACCCTCTGCGTCGGGCTGTTTGCCCAAGACCTCATACCAAAGACTACTGGTGATGGCCTGTTCTTTGGAGGTGGGACAGGATTACTCTTCGCGCAACTCGTAGGGATTGTGACTGTTGGAATCTTTACGTTTGCCATCGCATCAATCGTGTGGCTGATCCTCAAGGCCATAGTGGGCATTCGGGTCTCCGAGGAGGAAGAGATCGAAGGACTCGACATCGGCGAGCACGGCATCAGCGCCTACCCGGATTTTCCGAGTACGCCGTCGCTGCTCGGGCATGGTAGTGCAGGTCGGCCGATGGGGAGTGCGACGGCATATGAAGCGGCGCCTGAAGGATTGGCTGAGCAGCCTCGGGGCGAGCCGATGCGCGGATAGAGCTGCGTTCCTCAGCACAGGACTCTGCACGAGCCCCGGATGTCTGTGCCTCCGGGGCTTCGTCTTTTTCGCGCTGTAGCATCAATCACGGTGGTAGTGGTCCATCTCCTTCCAAATTTTCCCGAAAATCTACCTTTGCGCGCCATTGGAGCAAAAAATGGCATTCCCGCCAGCGGCGTGATATCGTTTTTGCATCTTTTCCCCATTTGGAGATTGCACGCTTCGGCTGCCATATACCGCGGGGCCGGCATCTACACGTACCTTTTAGTCTTTCCGGAAAGGGGGGATATTTGACAGTAGGAGAATCGTTTGATGCCATCATTTTAGGGATTGTCGAAGGAGTCACCGAATTTATCCCGATTTCATCTACTGGCCACCTGATCGTGGTGGGACACCTTTTAGGGTACGAAGGACCCAAGGAGGCAACGTTCGAGATCTTCATTCAACTTGGGGCCATCTTAGCTGTGGTAATTCTTTACAAAGAACGATTTTTTCGTTTGTGCACGTTTCAAAGGTCAGCAGGATTGACCGGCCGTCGAGGGCTCATACTCTTGGGGCTCACAACCCTTCCGGCGCTGGTGTTCGGGGCAGCCACTCACCGGTTTATCAAAGGTTATCTGTTTACGCCAGCAACCGTCGCCTTGGGACTTGGTGTAGGGGGTGTGGGTATTCTTCTGATGGAGCGGCTCCTGCCGCGGGTCAAGAAATCAGGGCTCGATGCGATAAATTACCGCGACGCTGTCGCAGTGGGGTTCTTTCAATGTCTCGCGCTGTGGCCCGGCATGTCTCGTTCAGCTTGCACGATTGTTGGCGGGATGGCAGTTGGGATAGAACGCGAAACTGCTGCGCAATATTCTTTCCTGGCTGCTGTGCCCGTTATGTTCGCCGCTACTGTTCTCGACCTCTACAAGAGCCTAGCCATATTGCAGGGATCAGACGTGCCGATGTTTGCCCTCGGGTTTGTCGTATCCTTCATTGCCGCATGGTTAGCGATTAAGTTTTTTCTGCGTTTTCTTGCCAGCCACACGTTGAATCCATTCGGATGGTACCGTATTATCGTTGCAGTAGCTATTCTATGGCTCCTAGGATAAATTCGGTTCCACCTGGCCCATGCAACGGTCAGCCCGTGGCGGTAAAGGGGTGATCGTTATCTGCGTGCCTTATCATTTTCGGCATTAAACGCGTAGCAGCTGCCGTCGCGCTCGCGCTCACTCGTGAAAGGAGACCAAAATTGGAAGCTATTGGGGATTTCCTCCACCTATTTACAACCGTTGAAGGGATCAGCGAGATCATCCGATTTGGCGGGCTGATGCTGCTGATTCTGATCGTCTTCGCAGAGACTGGCTTGCTGGTCGGATTTTTCCTGCCTGGTGACTCCTTGCTTGTCACAGCTGGATTTCTAGCCGGTACCACTGATGTGTTGAGCATAGGGCCCGTGGTAGTCACCCTCTCTTTAGCCGCAATCATTGGCGACTCGACGGGTTATTACATCGGGAAGAAGGCTGGCGCAGCATTGTATAATCGCCCGCAATCGCGGTTTTTCAATCGCGAGCGTTTGCTCGCCACAAAGGCGTTTTACGACAAATACGGCGGGATCACGATTGTCCTGGCTCGTTTCATGCCGTTCGCCAGGACCTTTGCTCCCGTTGTCGCGGGCGTTGCGGAGATGAACTACCGCAAGTTCCTCACTTTCAACGTTGTGGGAGGGATCGGCTGGGTGGTCAGTATGAGTTTGCTGGGCTACTTCTTTGGACAGATCCCATTCGTCAAACAACACATCGAAAAAGCGATCGTGTTGGTCATCGTGTTATCCATCGCACCGGTTGTCGTGCATGCCTGGAAGTCGCGAAAGCCTCGGGCAAGTGCCGCTGCGGCTTCGAGCCTGCGCCGCTAGCCGGCAGAAGCGTGGGGGCAGTCTAGCCCTATTGACGTCGCATCTGCCCCCACCAGTCTGATGTTATCGCTCGCGCATGCTCGACCCGCCCAACGAATAGGCGGTTTCAGAGTGCTGTGAAAGGTCTAGACCCTCGACCTCTTCCTCATCTGTCACCCGTAGTCCCATAATCGCATCTAAGACCTTCAAGAGGATCCACGTCATCACGAACCCCAATGCTCCGGCGGCGAGAATGCCGATGAATTGATTCCAGAGCTGTCCGGGATTGCCGTAGAAAAGGCCATCCGCGCCGGCGGCATTGATCTCCTTGGTGGCGAATAATCCGGTGGCCAGGGCTCCCCAGGTACCTCCCATCCCATGAACTCCGACCACATCCAGTGAGTCGTCATAGCCGAGTTTAGTCTTCAAATTACAGGCGCTGAAGCACAAAAACCCTGCCACGCCACCGATGATGATTGATGCCAGGGGTCCCACATATCCTGAAGCCGGGGTAATCGCGACCAAACCAGCCACGGCTCCCGATGCCGCCCCTAATACCGTCGGCTTGCCTCGTATGGCCCACTCGCTAAACATCCATGACAGCGCGGCTGAAGCGGCAGCGGTATTCGTGACGGTGAAAGCACTGGTGGCCAGGGCGCCAGCAGACAATGCACTTCCCGCATTAAACCCAAACCAGCCGAACCACAGCAGCGCTGCCCCCGCAACGGTGAGGGGAAGGCTATGCGGTGGCATGGACTCGTGACCAAAGCCACGGCGCCTGCCGATGACCAACGCGGCCGCAAGAGCCGAGAGCCCTGAGCTGATATGCACGACAGTCCCCCCAGCGAAGTCGAGGGTGCCCATGCTGCCAAGCCATCCCCCCTTTCCCCAGACCCAATGCGCTAGCGGATCGTACACCAATGTGGCCCACAACAGGGTGAAGACGATAAAGGTCGAGAATTTCATCCGTTCGGCGAAAGTCCCCGTAATCAGGGCCGGAGTGATGATCGCAAACATCAGTTGAAACAGCATGTAGGCCTGATGGGGAACCGTGTTGCTGTAGGGGCCTGGATCAAGACCAACGCCCCTCAGGCCAAGCCATTCAAGCCCGCCAATGAAGCCTCCTATATCTGGACCAAAAGCCAGGCTATAACCCCAGAGCACCCACTGAACCGAGATCAGCGCCATGATGATGAAACTCTGCATAATCGTCGCCAGGGCATTTTTCTGCCGCACCATGCCGCCGTAAAACAGCGCCAAGCCGGGTGCGGTCATCAGCAACACCAGAGCTGAGGACATCAGCAGCCAGGCGGTATCACCCGAATCGATCTTGGGTTGCGCCGCCGCCGCTGTGAGTTGGGTAGCAGTCGGTTGTTCCGTTGTCATCGGGGCAGTCTGGGCCCAACTGATGCCTGTAACCATGGCCGAAAGAATCAGTACCGTGAAGTTCGCACGCAACGTTCGCATAGATGCCACCGACGCCTCCTTCTTCAAGCCCGCTCTCGCTTTCAGCTAAGGTTAGTTGTCCCCGTGATCTCTCAAGCGGTCCGCCAGCAGTGCAAAATTGCCGCAGTCTGTACATTCAGTACCCAACATTCACGCAACAGCACCCTCACAATGTGGCCAGGTGCAACAACGTGTTTAATAACACGTTGGCCCCATTCTCCACGTGATCCCAATCGGTGAATTCGGCAGGTGAATGGCTTCGCCCCTGGCGACTTGGGACAAAAATCATCCCGGCCTGGGTGATCTTCGCCATCACCTGGGCATCGTGCCCGGCGCCGCTATTCATCCAGTGCGTGGTGTGGCCCAGATCACGCGCCACCCCGTCGATCACCGCCTGAATATGCGGCGACATCTGCGCCGACTCACTGAGCCGCATGCGCTCGACTGTGACCTCGAGGCCCCATTTCTCGGCAGTTTCGTGCGCCAAGATACCGACGCGCTCAAGCAGACGTTGCAGAACCTCCCCCGAGATATCCCGCAGGTCCAAAGTCAGGAAAGCGGTGTCGGGGACGATATTCGAGGCCCCGGGCTTGAGGTCCATCACGCCCACCGTCCCGACGCTGGTGCCACTCCCTTCCATCAGCACCAGTTCACGAGCGCGCAGGCCGAATTCCGCGGCCCCAAGAAAGGCGTCCTGGCGCATCGCCATCGGTGTGGTTCCCGCATGATCCGCCCGACCGTGGAAGGTGATCCAGGTTCGGGAACCCGCGACGATCCCCTGCACGACGCCGATGGGCACCCCCATGGACTCGAGGATAGGTCCCTGCTCGATGTGGAGTTCAACATACGCCTTTATATCCTTGGGATCACGCCGCGCGGCGCCGATGTTGGTGGGATCTAATTCAACCTGACGCATGGCGTCGGCCAGTGGCATGCCACGCAGATCACGACGGCGCAAGATTTCCTCGTAAGTCATGGTGCCGATGACCGCAAAGCTTCCCACGAAGCCCCCGAAACGCCCCTCTTCATCCGTAAATGCCACAGCTTCGATAGGCAGCCTGGGCTGTATACCGTGATCGTTGATGGAGCGCAGGCATTCGAGTGCGGCCATGACACCGAGGACGCCATCGAAACGCCCACCATTGGGCACGGAATCGAGATGTGAGCCGGCGATCACCGCTGGACTACCCTCGCCCACACGCGCATAAATATTTCCGGCCGCGTCAACCCAATGTGGGAGGCCCGCTTCCTCGAGGCGTTTCACATACCAGCGGCGCGCCTCCATATCCGCTTCACTGAAGGAGGAACGCCAGACGCCGCCTTCTGGGGTGGTGCCGATTTCCCCGAGCTCCTCCAGGTCCTTCCGCAAGCGTGGCAGGTTTATGCGAACCATACGCGAAGTCTCCTTATCCCGGTGATTTGGCTGCGGTCCAAGTGCGTGAAGGAATGGTTCACGGACGGCTCAAATCGATATGCGCAGCATCATAGCCATGCCTTGTAAGATGGTCAAGGGTCAAGCTGCCCGGTGTTCAGATCTGACCAATGCGGTCATGTTTGCGCAACAGCCGGAACTTTCAACACCAGCACGACATCGTCATCCCATCTGAAGGAATCGCTCCGTCGCTGTGTGCCCTTGAACACTCCGGCTGAGCCGTTTTCCGGCGCCGTGTTGGCGCTGACCCCTGCCCTGAGGCGGGTTCCGTGTCATCGCTTGAAACTGGCATCTATCTTGCTGAGCAAATCCTAGTGACCACGTTGAAGCGGGCCACTGGCAAGGTCTGAACGATGGTGCAGCGTGTGCACCGAGTCGCGCTCATCTAGGGAGAGTACGCACATGCCGCGGCATTTCTTCACCAGGCTCTTTCACAAGCGTTGCCCGGTCTGCAAGCAGGAGGTGCATGAGCAGAGCAACAGGGCGGTGCAGCGCTTTGGTAAATGGTATTGTTCTGAGGTGCATGCAGACCTCTACGAGTTGGAACTTTATGAGGCTTTGCGGACTGTGCACCGTCGCCACGCTGGATGCCATGGTGCGCATGTCCCATTGTCGGCAGCGATGGGTATAGACTGTTCTCCGAGGCAAAATCTGGAACTGATACGCCTCAAGAGAGATCGAGAACGGTGTTTCACCCCTTCGTCATAAGCCCCGCCCTGAGGCGAGGCCGACCGCATATCGAAGGCTGAACATGGTAGGCGCAGTTATAAAAGCACTGCCAGCGAAAATGAGGAAGAAATATGACACCAAACAAACCCCTGCTGCTCGCTGCTGTCATCCTTCTCCTCTTCGTCGCTCCTCTTCGTCGCTTTCCTGATGGCCGGCGAAATGCATCAGCCCTCCCACCATTTCTCAACGCCAAAACATGGGGGGGACTGCCCGAAAATCTTCCGCCCCCTACACCGAAACCGCCCGACTCTACGACTGGGAACGCTGAACACTGACACCCCGCATTGACAGGAGTTCGACCCAGACGGAGGTCGGCCTATCCCTGGTCGACAGGGGTTATACAGCACATTACGACTACCCCGCCAGCGAATGCAAGAGTCCCCCTACGCCAAATGGCGCGTGTACAGCCCCGAGAACACCATCCTCTTCTATGCCCTGCGCCTGCATGAAGAGGGTGCGACCAAGTCCAACCCTTAGAAGATCATCAGCAAGGGGACCGACTGGCCCTTCCTGAATGACCTCAAGAACGAGCTGAAAGCAAAAGGATAGGAGGGGGATGGAGGAATGGCCTGTCCCCGGGGTTTGGCTGCTGAGGAACTCGACGCTCTATTTCGGCTACTTTACTTTTCAAAGGGTTAGCTGAGACTTTTGGCGGTCTTTGTGCTAAAGTAGTCGTCACTAGGCTGACCATGGGCTGAGGGAGGAGATCTGTTACTCTGCGGAGATCCGTTGGACTTTGGCGTGGGCATTTCCGGGGCATAGGCCACACTAGGCAGGATCGATTTTAAAGGTTGCTTCGACTACGCTGCCATCGGCGCGGTGACGAATCTTGCCTCGCGTCTTTGTGACGAGGCGGATGGCGAGCAGATCTTGACCTCCCACGCATCTACGGCGCAGTCGAAGTGTTGGTTGAATCGGGAACAGTGGGGGATTTGAGCCTCAAAGGTTTTTCTCGGCCGATCCTTGTATATAACATTATCGGCCTGAGAGGAACCCCTTCCCACTAGCGCGAAGCCTCCCTGTCACGGTGATCGTGTTGGCGGTCGGCCTTTGCCTGTGGCTGTCATGACACCGCTGCAGGCTCACAGGGAGAATGTCATGGCGGCGCCGGTGCGCTATCGTCGTAGAGGTTGGACCTTGAAGCATAAAGATATGTCTTTGGTTTATCATTCGTCTTCTGGGATGGCTGCGGTCACCTCAGAGATCCCCGGTGATGGTACGGATAAGGCGAAAAACAGAGGAGCGTGGCATGCCGCAGCAAGCCATTGAGGTGATCCTCATGCGTCAGCTCGCCAGCTATCTGGCCATACCGATTTTTTTGGTGGACTCGGCTGGAGATTTGCTGTTCTATAACGAGCCCGCCGAGGCATTGTTGGGGAATCGTTATGAAGAAATGGGCGAAATGCCCCTGGTGAAGTGGGCACAGATCTTTCAGCCCACCTCTGAAGACGGCTTTCCCCTGCCGCCGGAGGCCCTCCCGCTGGTCATCGCACTCCAGCAGCACCGCGCCGCACATTTGGTGTTTCAAATTCGCGGACTCGACGGCGTGCATCGCACGATCGAGGCCACAGCCTTCCCCCTGGAAGGACAGGGAGGACGCCATTTGGGGGCGGTGGCGATTTTTTGGGAGGTCCGCCCCTCATGAAAGTGACGCTATGGGGTACACGCGGTTCGCTGGCAGCACCCGGGCCAGAGACTCTACGTTATGGAGGCAATACGTCATGTGTCGAGGTGCGAGGCGATGATGGGACCTTGTTAGTGCTCGATGCCGGCACGGGGATCCGATGTTTGGGGGAGACCCTAGGGCCTGAGGTATCGCGGATCGACCTCCTACTCACTCATCTTCATATGGATCATATCCAGGGGTTGGGGTTTTTTGAACCGCTGAATCGTCCAGGCCAGGAAGTGCATATCTGGGGTCCCCCGTCTACAACCCTGGATCTGCACTCGCGCCTGGCCCGCTATCTCTCACCGCCCCTGTTCCCCGTCCGTTTGCGCGACCTCCCATGTCGCCTGACCCTCCACAATGTCCCCTTAGGATGTTTTGAGGTCGGTGGCTTGCAGATCGTCGCAGCCTTGGTGTTGCACCCCGGGCCAACGGTCGGCTATCGCATCACTGAAAATGGGGCTTCGCTAGCCTATCTGCCGGACCACGAGCCCGCTCTCGGCGTGGATCACTTCCCTGGGGAACCAGATTGGACGTCGGGGTTTGAGCTAGCGGCAGGGGTGGATCTGCTTATTCACGACGCGCAGTACACTCCAGCCGAATACTTGACACATGTGGGTTGGGGACATAGTGCACTGCCACAAGCGATAGCCTTCGCCACCAGGGCTGGTGTCAAGCGGCTTGTGCCCTTTCATCACGATCCTGCCCATGCCGATCAGCTGCTCGACCGGTTGTTCGACGAGGGCGGCAATGGCGCGAAGCTCCCCTTCGAGCTCATCCCAGGCAGGGAAGGAGCTAGCTTCGAGCTCGGCAGGTGCCAGTCCTCATAGCTCTTAACGCCCAGGCATCGCGGCTGTGTGACAGGCATAACACGGCGACATGGCTGTGTTTTCGGACAGGCGTGTCAATCTTTTAGCGCCCATACATTGTACGCCGGCACTGGTTTAACGAAGCCTTTGAGTGATAGATCGCCCACTAGGTCAGCCACAGCGAGGGCTTCTACAGCGGCGTAGACTCGTTGACTAATGAGGATTTGGCCGCCCGCAGCCTCACCGCAGAGTCGCGCTGCGAGATTGGTCACTGGACCGATAGCGGCATAATCGAAGCGCCCCTCAAAGCCAATTTTCCCCAAGGTTGCATAGCCTTGCGCGATCCCCACTCCCCAGTCGAGTTCATGACCACGCTTGCGCCATGTCTCAGTGAGCTCCCCGACCCGCTGGCGCATCGCCACGGCCATGCGTACGGCCCGAGCCGCAGGATCTGGGCAGGGAACAGGGTCATTGAAAAACACCATCAACCCATCGCCTGTGAAGCGTTCCAGGGTTCCCTCATAGCGAAAGATCAGTTCACCAAGCGCAGTATGGTAATCCCGAAGAACCTCCATCACCTCTTCGGGTTCGGTGGTCTCAGCGAAGGCCGTAAACCCCCGCAGATCACAGAAGACCACCGTGACCTCGCGTCGGTGGCTCTCCAGAAGCTTTTCCTCGCCCGTGGACACGATCAGCTCGGCGAGCTGAGGGGAGAAAAACCGCTTCAACCGTCCGATACGTTCGAGTTCTGCCAATTGCTCGGCCACCCGCTGTTCGAGTGTCCGATTCCAATCCGCCAGTTGCAAAGCTTGGGCTTCAAGTCGAACGGCTTGTTCCTGCACCGTGTCGTGCAGTGCCTTGATGCGCAGCATCGACTTCACCCGAGCCACCAGGGCAGCTTGATCCACCGGCTTGGTCAAGTATTCATCGGCCCCCGCCTCCAGCCCGGCAACGATGTCTTTGGTATCCGCCTTGGCGGTAACCATGATGATCGGCATGAAGGGGAGCGCCGCATCGCCTTTGAGGAGACGGCAGACCTCGAGACCATCCATCTTGGGCATCATGATGTCGAGCAAGATCAGGTCTGGCAGTTGCGCGCGCGCCACCCCAAGCGCCTCCTCGCCATCGGCGGCGGTGAGGAGCTCATAGCCGTGTACCGCCAGTCGCGTCTGGAGGATGTCCACATTCATAGGCTGGTCATCGGCGATGAGGATCCGTGGTGGCACTCGCATACATTTCCCCTCCAGACGGGTCGTGTGATCGTCTATGACAGGAATTCGCGGATCTTGGCCAGTAGCGCGCGGGGGCTGTACGGTTTTGCAACGTAAGCATCGCAGCCAGCCTCAAAGGCTTTGGCGTCATCGCCACTCAGCGCATAGGATGTCACGGCGATGATGGGGATCTGCCGCAACTCCACATTGGCTTTAATGCGCCGCGTCGCCTCATAGCCATCAAGGCCCGGCAGCTGAATATCCATCAGGATCAGGTCGGGGGCTTGCATCTCCGCCATGCGCACCCCGTCCTCCCCGCTGACGGCCTCGACGACCTCATACCCGACGCTGGTGAGGAGGTCGCGGAGGATGCGTCGATTATCCTCCTGATCTTCCACCACCAGAATGCGCTTGCTCATGTGCCCCCCTTCTGAGGCTCGACGCGCACTGGTAGCGTAAACCAGAACGTCGAGCCTTTCCCCAGACTCGACTCCACCCAGATGCGACCGCCGTGCATCTCGATGATCCGTTTGGCGATCGCTAGTCCAAGCCCGGTACCCCCTTTTTGCTTCGTGCTCGAGCTGTCGGCCTGTTGAAACTCCTCAAAGATCCTGGCCTGATCCTCAGCGGAAATCCCCGGCCCAGTGTCGGACACCGCCACGAGGAAGGTACCGTCTGCTGTCGTGACACGGACCTTGACCTCGCCGGCCTCGGTGAACTTGATGGCGTTCCCCAGCAGGTTCAGGAGGACCTGCGCCATGCGCCGTTCGTCTCCCCTGCCGATCGGAAGGTCTGGGCCCAACTCGACGGCCATCTTGAGCTGTTTCTCAGCCGCCAACGATTCCACCGAAGTCATGGCCGTGTAGACGACATCTTTGATGGAATATTCATTGAGGGAGAGGGTGAGCTGACCCGCCTCGATCTTGGACAGATCGAGGACGGCGTTGATCAAGCTCAGGAGGTGATGGCCGCCCTTTTGCACACGGTCCAGCACGTCGCGGATCTTCTCGGGCACCTCGCCGTAGATGTCGTCCATGATCAGCTCGGTATAGCCCAGGATGGCGTTCAGCGGCGTGCGCAGCTCGTGGCTCATGTTGGCCAGGAACTGCGACTTATGCTGGCTGGCGATCTCGATCTGATGGCCCTTGTCCTCGATCTCGCGGAAGAGCCGGGCGTTCTGGATAGCCAGCACG
>JBKPCR010000496.1:0-7979 GCA_046727435.1 bacterium
GAACACGGTGACCGTGCTATCGTCGGAGGCGAAACCGCGCTCCACGTGCAGCGGTTCCCAGGGGTTGGCGGCTTCGTGCTCGCCGATGCAATAGGTAAATTTCCCGGGATGACCAAAGGTCGCTTTGTCGGTGACGCCTGGAATGGCCCCGCCAAGGTTTACCAGGACCAGTTTCACGGCCCGGCCGATGGTTGCATTGGCACGCCAACCCTGCCCGAAGACGTTGTGACCACTATTGATGCCCAGGGCCTGCACGATCGGCCCATTGACGATCACCAGTGGGGTCGAAATATGGGTCGAACACTGCACGCCTCGCGTATTGCAGCGGTCGTCAAGCAGCGCCTCCACGGCGGTGATCACCACGGGCAAGTATGCGGGCTTGCAGCCGGCCATGACCGCGTTGATGGCGATTTTCTCGACTGTTGCACGTCCTCCTTTAGGCGGAATGCGACCGATCAGTTCGTCGGACTGGCGTGTCGTGCCGGTCAGCATGCGTTGCACGGTCCGCGGCGTAGGTGGGACCACGGGCAAGCCGTCTGTCCAGCCCGAGTCAAACAGGAGCTCGATCACATCGGTCAAGTCATCCAAGGTCTGTGGGTCAATTCCTTCGGGCATCATCGACGGCCTCTTCTCCCCTCACCCCAACCCATCTTATCGCCCCGTGAACCGCGGCTGGCGCTTCTCGGCAAACGCGCGCGGTCCCTCACGGGCATCCTCGCTGGCGCGCACCAGGGCACCAAGAGCAGTGTAGAGGCGTAGCGCTTCTTCAAGCGGTGTCTCCAGTCCGCGCCAGGCCAGCTCTTTGGTGACACGCACGGCCAACGGACCATTGGCGCAGATCTTGTCAGCTACCTGTCGCGCCGTTGGCATCAGCTCTGTCGGTGACACCACGCGACTGACGATCCCCAGCCGATAAGCTTCCGCCGCGCTGATACGGTCACCGGTGAGGAGGAGCTCCATGGCTGCTGACAGGGGAATGGTTTTCGGCAAGCGCAAAGCCCCATAGCCGTGGAGGATGCCCCAACGCACTTCGGGACATCCGAAGGCAGCGGTTTCAGAGGCGATGCGAATATCACAGCCCATGGCAAGCTCCAGCCCACCCGCTAGACAGTATCCGTTGATGGCCGCGATGACCGGTTTCCAGACTTGCAGACGCTGTCCCAAACGCCACTGCCGGTCGCGATCCCAGACCTCGCGGATGTTGCCGTCCTCCGCACGGCCGTACATTTTTTTCAAGTCGGCTCCGGCAGAAAATGCCTTGTCGCCCGCTCCGGTGAGGATGGCCACCAGCAAGTCGTCATCCTGGTCAAAATCCTCAAAGGCCTCAGCGAGCTCGCGTGATGTGTCGCGATCGATGGCGTTCATCGCCTCTGGCCGATTAATCGTGATGGTCACGATGTTGCTGTCTTTGTCGTAACGAATGGCCATTGCGGTTCCTCTTCTATTCCCCTTCTCCCCCACCCCGGCCCTCTCCCTCCGGGAGAGGGGGCAAAGGGCTCGTCACTGACTGTTTTTAGCCTTATCCTGGCGCTTATGCCCGAAGGAAGAGGGCGTCTTAACCTGGTGCCTATGCTCCCAGAGGGAGAAAGGAATTCAAGTATTCCCTCAGCGCGCCGCTGTGCCGATCACACCCTTCGCCTCCAGGTCTTGGATCTCTGCCGGCGAGAGCCCTAGCAGCCGCGTCAACACGTCTGTGTTGTGTTCACCTAGATTCGGCGCCGGACGCATGAGGCCTGGGGGTGTCTCGGTGAGGCGGGTCGATGGTGCTGGATAGGGGTGGGTGCCGGCTAGACGGTGCGCTATCACCCAGAATGCCTGCCGCGTTCGCAGATGCGCATCGCCGAGCAGGTCCCGATTGGTCTGTACGACGCCGGCCGGGATCCCCGCGGCACAGAGGCGCATGGCGAGGGCAGTGGCCTCCCACGGCTGCGTGGTTGCCGTCATAAATTGATCGAGAAGATCGGCGTGCTTCCAACGCTTTAAGGAGTTGGCAAAGCGCGGGTCATGCGTCCACGTTGGCTCGCCGAGCACTCGGCACAAGGCGGTCCATTCAGCATCATGGCGCACCGCAATAGTGATCCAGCTGTCTGGTCCACGGCACGGATAGCACCCATGCGGCGCCCAGGCGCGATGACGATTGCCGATGCGGCGTGGTGTGCGTCCATTGACCGTGTAGTCGAGCACTGCTTCCCCCAGCATGCGGGTGATCGGCTCGCGATGGGGGATGTGAATGTGCTGGCCTTGACCGGTCTGGCGACGTTGCCGCAGTGCCAGCAATGTCGCTAGGGCGGCATGAAAGCCAGCCACGGGGTCCGGGTACGCCACGGCAAGACGCAACGGCGCACCGTCAGCGTAGCCCGTCAACTCTGAAAGACCCGCGAAGGGTTCAATCATCTCGCCAAATGCGACGAAGTCCTTGTAGGGCCCCATCATGCCGTATCCAGGCATCGAGATCATGATCAGACGCGGGTTCACAGCCTGCAGCACAGCATAGTCCAACCCCAAACGGCGCATCACCCGCGCACTAAAATTCTCGATCACGACATCGCTCTGCACTACCAAGCGTTTAAATAGGTCGTGCCCCTGGGGTTGCTTGAGGTCCAAGGTCAGGCTATGCTTGTTGCGACCGAGGTATTGGAACCAGCCCCCACGGTTATACGCCTCCGGCCGCATTTCATCGGTGGGCAGCGTCGAAAAGCGCAGCATGTCTGGGCGGTCGCAGGTTTCGATCTTGATGACTTCAGCTCCGTAATCGGCTAGCAATTGCGTGGCGAACGGCCCGGCCCAGGCGTGGGTGAGATCGAGCACACGTACGCCGCCGAGAATGGCGCCGGGCGCTGGAGTCATCACAAGACCCCCTGAGAGCGCAGACGCGCCTGCTCGTGTGGGCTGATGCCGAGCCAGCCGGCGTAGACCTGCATGTTATGCTCTCCCAGAAGTGGGGCGCGGGTGAGGGCACCAGACGGCGACGGCATCTGAAACGCTCCTCCAGGATAGCGCACGGTCCCGGTGCTGGGATGGTCGATGTCCTGGAAAAATCCGCTGGCATGGTATTGGGGATCGTCAAGCAACTCAGGAATCGTACAATTCAAGCCCACGGGAATGCGCCGCGCCTGACAGACCAGCATCACCTCCTGACGAGTACGCGCCAGAAACCATGGGAGGAGCATGGCGTCCAGGTCATCGGCCCGCTCGGCCCGCTGGACACCTGTAGTGAAGCGTGGATCGACGAGGAGTTCTGGCTGGTCAACAAGTAGGCACAGGGCTTCCCACTGCTGGGGCGTCTGTGCCGCGACGCCGACATAGCCATCTTGACACGGATAAACGGCGGTGGGGTGGGTGCGGTGATGGCGGCTGCCGATGCGTCTGGCGACGGTAGCCAAATGGGAATAGAGGATGGGAATGTTGCCAAGGATGGTCAGCAGGGTCTCCTGTATCGAGATATCGATGACCTGCCCTCTGCCCGTGTGCTCACGCGCCTCCAGCGCTAGAAGGGTCGCCACAGCGGCGTTCAGCCCCCCCACATAAGATGCCTGCTCGCCCCCCAGCTGCACCGGTGGACGATCGGGATCGCCGACGATGGCCATCACGCCCCCCAGGGCTTGCATGGTCAGCTCGGTCAATGGCCAATCGGCATGGGGGCCGTCGAGGCCGAAGGGTCGAATGCAGGTATAAATCAGCTCGTGCTCGGGAAGAACAATGGCTGGCACCGGTGCTGGATGATCGCTAATGACCACGTCCACATGATGGATGAGTGCCTCGAAGAGCCGCATGCCAGCCCGGCAGCTCACATGCAGCGTAACTGAGCGCTTAGCGGTATTCAAGTAGAGGTACTGCAAGCTCCCCTCAGGATGCGGCTGATCATGCGCAAATGGGGCCCGGTGACGGGTGATGTCCCCGGTGGGAGGCTCGATCTTAACGACCCGCGCCCCAAATTCCGCCAACAGCTTGCCACAAAAGGGCCCGGAGACCCCTTGGGCGAGCTCAAGGACGCAGACACCCACAAGCGGCAGGTCGGCGGCGACAGACATGGGTACGCATCACGAGCGGCGAACAAGAAATTTGTCGAGGCATCCGGGACTACAGAAAAAGTATTCCCGTCCCTGAACCTTGCGTCGGATCGCTTCGGCACGCGGGAGATACAACTGACACACGGGATCGCGCACCATCTCCTCGGCGACCGCTGTCGGCGCTTGTCGACCGGTCTCTTGTCGGACGCGACGTTTGGGGAATAAGAGCTGCGAGATGAGATATCCCAACGCGACGGTCAGCACCAGGAAGAGAAGCGGTCTCATTTGACGATGCCCTCATTGAGGCTGCCACTGCGGAACCCCTGCAAGTCCAGGGTCACGAACTTGAAGCCATACTCCTTCAAGGTTTTGCTGATCTCGGCTGCCATGTTCCCCTCGAGAAGCTTCGGGAAATCGCTAGGAGACAGCTCAAGGCGGGCGATCGTATCATGGTGGCGCACGCGCAAGTCCCGGAAGCCAAGGCTGCGTACATACGCCTCAGCGCGATCGATCATCGACAGCTTCTCCAGGGATACGAGCATGCCGTAAGGGATGCGCGACGCGAGACACGGCATGGCCGGCTTGTCCCAGGTGGGCAGCCCGACCTCTTTGGACAGGGTGCGGATCTCGGCTTTGGTCAGCTCGGCCTCCTTGAGAGGGCTGCGCACGCCGTGTTCGGCCACGGCTTGCATGCCGGGGCGATAATCGTGCGTGTCATCCAGGTTCGAACCCTCGACGATCCAGCGCACACCCTCGCGGGCGGCAAAGGCCTCGAGCTTGGTGAAGAGCTCGGTTTTGCAATGGTAGCAGCGGTTAGTCGGGTTCTGGACATAGAGCGGGTTATCTAATTCCTCGGTGTCGAGGACGACATGGCGCGCCCCCAGATCCTTGGCCAGCTGGTGGGCTTCCTCTATTTGACCGCTGGCGACACTGCCGGAACGTCCTGTCACCGCCAGCGCCCGCTCGCCGAGCACCTTGTGCGCCGCCCATAGCAGGAAGCTACTGTCCACCCCTCCCGAGTAGGCCACGATCACCTCACCCATATCTCTGAGCAAGTCTTCGAGTCTGGCCAATTTCTGATGGGCCACATCATGGACGGCGTTCACAACCATCCTCCCCCGGGTTCCCCGGTCGTCAATCCTCGCATGTGCAAGACTTCGGAGCCTAGTAAATTCACCGTACCATACTGTCTTCAGCCCTGTCAATAATTGCCTAGCGGGGAAATTCCCTGGCCCGTGGCCACGCGGCACATGGTACAATGAGCATGACCGGCCGGGCTCCCCAACCAATGCAGGCCGGTTGAGCTGCGTCGACGCGTTATGCCGCGACAACGTCAACAGCCAGTGCACCAGAGGAGGGATGTAGAGTGGCGTCTCACGATGAGCCTCGATCACCATCGTCAGCCTTGCTCCAGATGGCTCAAGCCTATCGCCAGTCGGCCATCCTGCTCACAGCCTGTGAGCTCAAGGTGTTCACGTATCTGTCCCAGGGGCCGATGAGTGCTGAGGCCTTAGCCCACCATTGTCAGGTGCCGGTCCGTGGACTGCAGCGTCTGTTAAATGCCTGCGTCGTCTTAGACCTGTTGGAAAAAGAGGACGAGAGCTATCACAATACGCCGATTGCAGAGACGTTTCTGGTGCAAGGCAAATCTGGCTACATGGGCAATTTCATCCAGGCTGGAGCGGAGCAGTACGAGGCATGGGGACGTCTGACCCAGGCGATCCAGGAGGACCGGCCAATGCATCCGCATTCAGCCGAGGCCTTGCCCACGCTCCCTGCCGAACGCATCAGAAGGTACGTCGAGCGGCTCTATGAGCTGGGCAAACACAATGCGGTCGCCATTGCTGATCGGGTGGACCTCGGGGATGTCCAGCAGATGCTCGATGTTGCCGGGGGATCGGGAATTTACTCGATCACTTTTGCCCAGCGGCAGCCCGCGCTTCGGGCCATGGTGTTCGATTTGCCCCCCATAGTCCAATTTGCCCAGGAAATAATTGCCGGCCACGGCATGCAGGAACGTGTGACGACGTGCCCAGGCAATTATCTCCTGGACGAGTTTGCCGGTGGGAACGATCTCGTCCTCCTGTCGAATAGTCTGCAGACCGAGGGGGGCACAACCTGCCGGATGCTCCTAGGCAAAGTGTTCAAGGCCCTGGCGCCCGGTGGGCAATTAGTGATCCATGGGGTGATGCCGAATCCCGATCGTGTCACCCCGCCCCAGCCAGCCATCTTTCCGTTGCAGATGCTGCTGTCATTTCCCGAAGGGGATGCGCATCCAGCCGAGGACATTTGTACCTGGGCGGCGGAGGCAGGGTTTGCGGATTTGACGGTGACACGTCTGGCCGCCCCAGCCTTCACTTCACTGATCCTTGGACGCAAACCCATGTGAGAGCGGTGGTGCGGCAGGATATGCCTATCGGGAAGGCGAAGCGGGATGTTGAAACGTCACTGCAAAGGAGTAGAGATGGCTGTCCTGGACTTTTTGGTACCGGTGGTGCGGGAAGTAGGCACATTTCTCCTGCAACGTCTCGGCAACGCACAGTCCATCGAATTCAAAGGCCGTGCAAACCTGGTAACCGAAATGGATCGCCGCTCGGAAGACCATCTGATTCGTGCCATCCGCGCGCAGCATCCGGATCATGCCATTTTATCCGAGGAAGTCGGAGCCTTACCAGGAGCGCCAGGGCAGCCTGAGTGGATCCTGGACCCGGTCGATGGCACCACCAATTATGTGCATGGCCTCCCCTACTTCTGCGTTGCGCTGGCCTTGCGGGATGGCTCAACGCTGCAGGCTGGGCTGGTATATTCTCCCTATGTGGACGAACTGTACTCGGCTGAGCGCGGCCATGGAGCCTTCATGAATGGGCGGCCGCTCCATGTCTCCGCCACCACGGTGCTCGACGATGCCTTGCTCACCACGGGATTTCCCAGTGACCTCAGCCGTGCGCCGGACACCAACATCGAGCACTTCCTGGCCTTGATGCCTAGGACACGCGCCATCCGCCGGCTGGGCTCGGCCTCACTCGACCTGTGCAACGTCGCTGCGGGCCGCCTCGACGGCTTTTGGCAGGCGACGTTACCGGTGTGGGATGTGGCGCCCGGAGCGATTATCGTCGAGGAGGCCGGCGGGCGAGTAACCGACTTCGCCGGCTATGCTGGCGTCTATGAGGGGAATATCGTGGCAAGCAACAGTCAGATCCATGCGGCGCTAGTCGAGGTCTTGCAAAGGGTATGAGCCCTCTGTCGGACCGTTCACCCAGAACCCCGCGACGCTTGTTCTTGACCACGGGCTTTGTGGGGTTCTCGGCGTCTCACCACGCTTGAAGCCTCTCCCCGTCTAATCGTCCTCGCGCTCGATCCGAGGATCGCTATCGCCTTCCCGCCTGCCGCTCGCCCGTCGATTGCCAGCAATGACTCGAGTACCAGCGGCACAACACCATTGAGTTTTAAAGCATTATGAGATGAGATATTTTTTCCATAAATAAACTTGACAATATAGAGCTCATGAATTATATATATGTCCATCACGGTGTGAAACCAAATTTCAACTATAAGGAGGAGACAAGTCATGGCATTAGCACGTTGGACCCCCTATCGCGATATGATGTCAGTTCGCGACGAGATGAACCGCGTCTTGAATGAAGCCTTCGGTCGAGGCACCAATGACGAGACGGCCTGGTTCTCAGGTGCCTGGTCGCCCCCGGTTGATATCTATGAAACCGACGACGCGCTGGTCATGAAGGCCGAGCTGCCGGGCTTCTCGAAGGACGACATCAGCATCGAGATGAAAGAAAATACCCTGGTCATCAAGGGCGAGCGTAAGCGTGAAGATGAGGTCAAAGAGGGCAGCTATCACCGGACAGAGCGCGTCTACGGTGCGTTCCAACGTTCCTTCTTGCTGCCCACCACGGTGGACCAGGAGAAGGTCAGCGCCGGCTATAAGGATGGCGTCCTTGAGCTGCGCCTCCC
>JBKPCR010000497.1:0-11972 GCA_046727435.1 bacterium
GTGGTGACACCTTGATGCACCTTGCTTTCGGCCAGAGGATTGACCAGGAGCGTGTAATCGGAGTGGGTATGAAGATCGATAAAGCCAGGCGCCAGCGTCAGCCCTGTGCCGTTGACCACGACCCTGGCCTGTGGGGATGTGATCGTCCCCACTTGGGCGATGGTATCACCGCGGATAGCGACATCGGCGACCCACGATGGTGCACCGCTACCGTCGACGACCTGAGCTTGTTGAATCAGGACATCCCACATCAGACACGCTCCTCGGCATTGACAGACAAACCTCTCCCAGAGTTATACAACTTTCATGCCCTGCATCCAATGACCGCGGTGGTGACTCTTCTTCCGCGTCTGATCACGGCGCATCTCCGACGGCAGCCGCTGCGAATACGGCAGCTGCGCACCCTCAGAGGAAAAAGACCAGGGCAAGGCCCGACTGTACGCTGGCGTGCGCATGATTTCAGCTGTTCCTCGTTTCACGAGACGTGATTGCGATCGTTAAGGGAGGGAGAAATACCAGAAATGATCTTAAAACATATAGTGAGTGCTGAGAAGGCGTTTCATTCGATATACCATGATATTTGGCTTATCATTAGCGAAAGCGTGGTAAAGTGCTGTTGCGATTTTACATAATTGCAATTTTTGCAGGTGCATCACCCGACCATTGCATTTTTTTCAATGTTATATCCAGGGCTTCTGGGGGACATTCGGGGGTGCCGGGCCCTTGACCGAGAAGGCATTGTCAACTTAACTGCTCCTCCTATTACAGCCTCCGCCCGGTGTGGCCTACTCGTCCCTCAACGATAGCTCCCCGTGAGAGGAAGGCGCTTTCCCTATCCCGATCAACCGTCCTGCGGCTGCGCTGCTCACTTCCGCAGCAAGCCACCCGTACAAACGCCACCGCTTCCAGGCCGAGATCATCCGCCATGGCGTTTGGCGGTGGGTCAGGATGGCAACGTGCTGGATATTCTCGGGCAACGTCAGCGGGACAAGAACGCCACGAAGAAATTCTTCCGTGAGTTGCTCAACGGGCTCACGTATGTGCCGCGGGTGATCATCAGCGACAATCTGAAAAGCTACGGCGCGTCGAAGCAGGAGATGCGTCCTGGGGGGGAGCACCGCCAACACCGGTACTTCAAGAACCGCGCGGAAAATTCCCACCAGCCGACACGTTAACGGGAGCGGCGCATGCAGGGGCTCAAGTCTCCGGGGCAGGCCCAACGCTTTCTCGCGGCATATGGTCCCGTCGCCTCACATTTCCGACCACGACGCCACCCCCTCCCTACCCCAGTGTATCGCCAGGCCATGGCCCGAAGATTCCAGATCTGGCGGGAGATCATGGGCACGGTCATGGCCGCCTAAAGGCCGCATGCACTGCATCCCTCCCGCCGCTCTGCCTGATGAGGGCATCAGCACGAATAAGTTGACAATGCCGAAAGGAGAGCCATTGAACCAACGTCTGTCGCCCAAGTGGGAAACCTTCTCGTCGAGATCTCCTGGGCTTGGTCACAAGATGACGTTGATTTCATGTTCCGTTTTGGGTAAAGTAGCAAATAGACGCAGAATGGTGCGTCACTGCTTATTGTGTTGCATAGAAGAGCGGTCTAGAGCTCAGGCATGCAGGAATGGGGTCGCCATCATCTAGCCCCCCTGACCGTGAACTATGGCCGCCCATTACCAAGACATCCATTGAAAGGCAGGTGGTTCCAACGCGTATCTACGGCCATACTACAGGATTAAAGCCAGGCCAGCTTCGACGCCTCGAACATCTGTATCGTCGTCGACTCCCTCCTGAACGCGTCATCTCCCAAGAGTTGGCGCGCAACCTCACCGAACTTTCGGGTGAAATCAAGCGCCAGATTGGGCTGTTGGTCAGCCGCCATGGCACGGTCGAATCGGTCATGGTGGGTGATGCTAAAAGCCTTGAGATCCCACCGCTTGAACGTGTCCGCCAAGGCATCGGTCGCCTGCAGGGTCTGCGTTGTGTGCATACTCACCTCAGCTCCGAGCCGCTCAATAGGGATGACCTCAACGACCTCGCCATTTTGCGCCTGGACATGATGGTGGCGGTCGAGGTTCAAACCGACGGCCTGCCGGGCATGGTCCACTGCGCCCATTTGCTGCCATCCAATACCGCGGGGAAACAGTGGGAGGTCTTGCCCCCGATCGCGCCATCACAACTCGATGTCAACTTCCTCAGATTGGTCAACTCTTTAGAGGAGGAGTTTGCGCGTGCTCAGGGCGTGCGTGAGCTGGGCGATACACGCGACCGAGCGATTTTGATGAGCGTGGTCACCAGCGACCGCCTCGGCGCCGAGGAGTCGGTTAGCGAGCTCACCGAACTCGCCAGAGCCGACAACATTGTGGTGCTCGATGCGCTGGTGCAGCTGCGCCATCAGATCGATCCGAAATATCTGCTGGGGCGTGGCAAGCTCCGCGAGCTGGCGATTAAGACGCTGCAACTCGGAGCGGACCTGATCGTCTTCGATCAGGAGCTTACCCCGACGCAGGCGCGCTCCATTAGCGAGGCTATCGACCTTAAGGTCATCGACCGCACGCAATTGATCCTGGATATCTTCGCCAAACGTGCCTCCAGCCGTGACGGCAAGATCCAGGTGGAGCTCGCACAACTCAAATATCTCCTGCCACGGCTGCGGACCAAGGAATCGGGGCTGTCACGTCTGACAGGTGGCATTGGCGCTCGTGGCCCTGGTGAGACGACGTTTGAGATCCAGCGTCGGCGTGTCCGTGAGCGCATTCATCGGTTGGAGCAACAGGTCGAGACTCTGCGCGGTGGGCGTCGCCAAAAACGCTCCCTGCGTGAGCGCAAGGACATGCCGGTGATCTCCATCGTGGGTTATACCAATGCTGGCAAAACCACCCTGCTGAATTCGCTGACCAATAGCCACGCCTGGGCTGCCGATCAGCCCTTCGCGACGCTCGATCCCATGAGCCGACGGCTGCGCTTTCCTGAAGACCGCGAGGTCATCATCAGCGATACCGTGGGCTTCATTCGCCATCTGCCTAAGGAGTTGATCGCGGCTTTCTGGGCTACCCTGGAGGAGTTGCGGAGCGCCGACTTGCTCATCCACCTGGTGGATGCCAGTCACCCGCATTTTGAGGAGCAAATGGATGCGGTGGTGGGTTTGCTCAAGGAGTTGGGGCTCGATGAAACCCCTGTCCTGACCGTCTTCAACAAGCAGGACAAGGTGGCGCCGCAGCTGACGCAGAACCTGTGTCGACTGTACGAGGCCATTGCTATCGAGGCCCGCAATCCGACGACCTTGGCGCCGCTGATCGCACGGATGCGGTCGATTCTCTGGGAGCAGTTCCCTGTGCCCAGGCGCTATCCGCCCAAAGCAGAAGGGATGCTGGAGGTAGCAGCAATGGGTGGGCTGGGCTAGCGGGGACGGTCAAGCGGCGGAGCCAGCTTACAATAAATTCACTGGGTCCACGTCGACCATGAGGCGCACGCCGTGGCGTGCGATGGCCGCCTGTCGCATCGCCGTTAAGCCGCTCTCGATGACGTCGTGCAGCCGCCTGGCCGTATGAGCTTTGAGGAGAAGATGCCAGCGGTAGCGGTTATTCAACTTGGCGAGAGCAGCGGGGGCGGGGCCGAGTAGGGTTACGCCCTCGGCATTGTGGACGTATGGACGCAGGAGGGCCACGAAGGCCTGACAAAACTGTTCTACCGCTTGCGGGTCAGGCGCGTCAAAGCGTATGGCCGCCAGTCGCACAGCGGGGGGATAGCTGAGATGCTTGCGATAGGCGATTTCCTCGGCGTAGAACCCGTGAAAATCGTGGGCCTGTGCATGGTGGATGGCGTAGTGTTGGGGGGCAAACGTTTGCACGATGACCTCGCCGGGGACCTCCCCCCGACCGGCACGCCCGGCCACCTGTGTGAGCAACTGAAACGTCCGCTCTGCCGCCCGAAAATCGGGTAACCCTAATGTCACGTCGGCCGAGACCACTCCTACCAGCGTGATCCGCGGGAAATCATGCCCCTTGGTGATCATCTGCGTGCCGATGAGGATATCGATCTCACCACGCGCCAGTCGGGTCAAAATCTCCTGCATGGCATGCCGTCCACCGGTGGCATCGCGGTCCATGCGGGCAACGCGCGCTTGGGGGAAGACACGCCGGACCTCGCGCTCGACCTTCTGGGTCCCCGTACCAAAATATTCTACTCGTGTCCCGCGGCAGGCGGGGCAGGTTTCGGGGGGCATGCTGGTGAACTGGCAATAGTGGCACTTCAGCGTGCGATCGTCGATGTGGAAGGTTAAGGCAACGCTGCAGCGCGGGCATTGACAGATATACCCGCACTCATGACACTGGACGAACGTCGCATACCCTCGTCGGTTCAGAAATAACAGTGTCTGTTCACGCCGCGCCAGACGCCCTGTGATGGCCTTCCTGAGGGGGTGAGATAGCACTTCCCCAGCGCCAGCACGATGTTCCTCGCGTCTGAGGTCCACCAGCACCACGGTAGGCAGGTCCTTGGTCCGCACGCGGTCGGGGAGTTGGCGGTAGTGATAGCGCTGCTGCTGCGCGTTCGTGAACGATTCCAGCGAGGGTGTGGCCGATCCCAACACCACCACGGCTTCACAAAGTTTGGCCCGCATGATGGCCACATCACGCGCCAGGTAACGCGGTGCTTCCTCCTGTTTATACGAAGGATCGTGTTCCTCATCGACAACAATCAGACCCACCCGCTGCAAGGGGGCGAAAATAGCAGAGCGCGGGCCGATGGCGATGGTAGCCTGCTGCCGGTGCACCCGTAGCCACTCATCGAGCCGCTCACCACGCGTCAAACGGCTATGGAGCACGCCGACATCCTGGCCGAAGCGAGCGTGCAGACGGGTGAGCAGTTGCGGCGTCAAGGCGATCTCCGGCACTAGGTAGATTACCTGTTTCCCTTGGCTCAGCGCCGCCGCCATGGCGCGCATGTAGACTTCAGTCTTGCCGCTGCCAGTCACGCCATGCAGCAACACCGAGGCAAACTCGCCTGTATGTAAGAGCGTTTGGATGTGCTCCAAGGCCTCACGCTGCGGCGTCGTGAGCGTCACGTCAGGTTCATCGAGAAAGGCTGTTTCGGTCGACATGGCCAGCATCGGCGCCCGTAGCCGTTCAACCCTCATCAGCAAGCCTTTCTGCTCTAATACCCGCAGGATGTGGGTTGCGCCGGAGATGTGCTGTCGCAGCTCAGCAGCGGTCGCGGCGCCGGCCTGCAGCAAGTGGCGCAGCAGCGCGGCTTGCTGCGGGGCGCGGCGTTCCATAGGCTGCATGGCAGACTTGATCTCTGCAGCGGGTAGCGCCAACTTGAAGAGATATTCCGTAGGTGCGTGGACCTTCGGCGCTGCGACCTTCTGTGCAACCTTCACAACGCCCTCAGCTGCCAGGCGTTGGATGGCGCCACGCAGTCCTGGAGCAGTGATCTGCCGCTGCAATTGCTTCAATGTCAGGCTGCGGTGCTGAGAGAGTGTGGTGAGAATACGGCTCTCAAGAGCCGTTCGGGCCGCACTCGCAGTGGTCGATTGGCCCTCGGAGGTGAGCATAATGGTCTGCACACTGCCAGATTGCAACGCCCTTGGCAGCGCGGCCCGGATGGTTTCGCCCCAAGTGGCGACGTAGTAGTTGGCCATCCACTGCGTTAAGGCCAAGAGATCGGAGGTGAGCGCCGGCTCATCGTCCAGCAGATCAACCACGAATTTGGGATCGTGGACGGGGGGTGTCTCCAGGAAGGCGACGATACAGCCGGTCACCACGCGGCCCCCCAACGGTATGAGCACACGCATCCCCGGCCGCGCGAGCCCCTGCCACTCGGCTGGTAGAGCGTACGTCAGCAGCTCAGGGATTGGCCCCAGCGGGGCGACATCGACAAAGTGGGTGGTCTGAGAGTGCTGCAATGAAGTGCCTTTCGATTCAATGGTGATCTGAGGTATTGTATGCAGATGTGGAGATCGCCGCAACAAACCATCCTCATGATCCGCGCCGGAGCCCTGGGCGATTGCCTGCTGATGTTGCCCACCCTACACGCTTTGCGCACGCATTTTCCTCAAGCCCGTATCGATGTCATGGGCTACCCCCAGCGCTGGGAGTGGGTGCTGGGCCGCGGCCTTGTCGATACCGTGCATACGATCGAGCGTCCAGGAATGCACTTGCTGTTTTGCGAAGGCCTGGAGGCGCCAGAACCCCTAAAGTCCTTTCTGGGCGCCTATGACGTCATTCTTTCCTACCGCCCCGATCCGGCTGGCGTGTTCGAGCGCAGCCTTGGCGCTCTGGGCGCTCGCTTGGTGCTGAGCCAGCCACCGTTTCCGCCACCGCCACCGCCGAAGATCCACGCGGCCGATTTTGCGCTTCAGCTCGTGGCCAGGTTAGGTGTGCCGGTGCCCGCTACAGCGTCGGGATTATGCCTGACCGATGCCGAACTGTCCCTGACTCAGCCGTTTTTCACCGCCTATCATGTTGATCCATTGAAACATCTTATCGTCGTTGTGCACCCTGGCAGCGGCAGCGCGGCCAAGCGTTGGCCTGTTGAGAACTTCGTGACCCTCATTGAGACACTGGAAAGCCAGCCTGGGGTGCGAACCGTCATCGTGACAGGTTATGCTGAAACGGATGTCTTGGCCAGACTTCGCTCTCTAAGCCATGCTGCCACACCGCTGGTCGCTGAGAATTGGCCCCTCATCCCCACCGCAGCACTTATTGCACACGCCACGGTGTTCGTTGGCCATGATTCTGGCTTAACTCATCTCGCCGCGGCACTTCGACGCCCGACGGTTGCGATCTTTGGTCCAACGGACCCTGATATCTGGAAACCTTGTGGCGAGCATGTGACCGTGGTGCCAATGGTGAGAGCGCATGAAGGTTGTGATGAGCAAGATCCTACTCGGAAAACCTGCCAGACAGGCAACAGTGATTTCTGGCAGGTCCTGGAAGCAGTCCAACATTGGCTTTCAGTGGAGACCGCTAGACAAAGTCCAAGTGATCGATCGGTGCAATAGTCACATACAACTCGTTGTCGACATCGGAGACGCCAGGGACCTCGCGCACCACTGATTCAGCCGCCAGTTTTTCTTTTTCGCTGTTGACAATTCCCATTAGTTTGACGACGCCGGGCGTGGTCACGGAAGCTGAGATATGGCGGGGGTTGACCTGCTTCGCTTTGAGGAGAGCCTCCTCGGCCCGTCTGACCAAGATATGATTGCCGAGGATCACCAACGATTGCTCGTGAGCGTCGAGTAGCTCTTTGGCATGCGCCGCTTGGACGATGAGATCACAGGCCTGCTCCCGAGTGGTAACATGGGTGTTGATCATGACATCGTAGAGCAATGGGTCCATCCAGTCCTGGTCGAAAAGATATCGCATGTAACCTGCCCGATCCTGGTCGCTCTCCCGCACGACTTGTTCAGCGATGGGTCGGGTGATGCCTTCACGTGCGATGACGACCTCCACCCGTCGCTCATAGGGAGCGAACACATTGACATGCAACGCGCTCGGGACGTCGCTCAACAGCACCGTGGCCCCACGCGCCAAAATGACGACATCATCGGCCCGAGCATATTGGTAAATAATCGTCTGCATCATATCCAGATAAGCGCGATGCCGCATGGTGAGGTAACGCGTGACCAGAGTCGGGCGTCGCTCGTGCACCTCCTCCAGCTCTGATTTGAGCATGCCATAGTCTTCCGCCCCCCTCTGCAATTTCGCGTGGTCGACCAGTGTGTAGTCCAAGCGCTGGGCAACATTCGCAGCGGTCTCACTTCCCAGGCTACCCATCTGTCGTGCGATGGTAATGATAGCCATGGTTCCCCCCCCCTTCTTCTGCGGGGTGACGTGATCCTCGGCTCATAATCTTCTACAGAAACCCGTCCCTATGCTCGACTGATGAGATATGAACAGTGCGGATGCCCCATCATGCGATGATCGCAGCGTTCTACCTTGACCTGGAGCAACTTGAGGAGCACATCCAGCTCACAGGTGCACGCCTGTTGAAACGCTTTAGCCACCTGCAAGATCGGGCAATGATGCTCGGTTAGCAGATAACGTTCGCGTCCTTCCTGGAGTTGCATGATTTCCGGCATATAGCCTTGCTCTTCGAGCACCTGGGCCACCTGCTGGAGGCGTTCTGGCAACGTTGCTCCCTGTACCCGCGTCGCCAGCTCCGCGGCCAGCGCCTGGGCTCGATGCTGGAAGAGTTCGTCAACCTTGTGTTCTCCGTCCAAGAGGCGAATCATCTCCAACACGGCGGTAGCCAGGTTGGCATAATCATTCGGGAATAGCTCCTGGGCGGTGGCTGTTGGGCGATACAGATAGCTTGGACGACCCATTGGTCGACGTTCCAGCGCTGTCATCACGAAGTTGTCGCGCTCTAAGGCGGCAAGATGTTTGCGCACTGCCACCGCCGAGATCCCCAGTTTTTGGGCCAATGCGTCGGCTGTGAGGCCGCTCCCGCTGCGTTGCAATAACTCAAGGATCTGCTCGCGGGTGTTGGCAGGTACCCCGGGAACCTTCGGTGTCGCCATTCCCCTTCATCCTCCACCGACGTGAGCATATGCTACACTTACTCTGCGCTTTATTGTACTGACCTCTTGACATAGGGTCAATCAGATTTTTCAACTTAGATAACTTTTTAGTTGCATAAGTTTCAAAGATCGGCTAGATTAGGTCTGATAATAGCTTGTTTGGCCCATGATTGCAGTCGCAGACCTCTCACAAAACACGTCTCAGACATGGTCCTATGCGCGAGATAGGCCAGTGAAGGAGGTTTGGGCTCGTGCCCCGAAAAACCCGTGTGGATCAGAAATCGCGACACTCGAGCCTTGTCAGTCCAAGACCCTCGACAACGCTCGGGCTATTCGACTGGATTGGCCATCAGCCCGACCACGCAGATGAGCCGAAGGCCACGCCGACAGGCCCGTTTTCTCAACATTCCGATGTCTGGATGGACGATAAGGAGCTTGATCTCAGCGCTGATGCCGATGATGCCGAGTTGTATGCCGCGGACGAAACGGAGCCTCTCTGGGCGGGCGCCCTAGACGACGAAGCCAAGGAGGATAGGGAGTCTGTACCGAGCGATGATGATCTGGTGCGCCGCTATCTTTCCGAAATGGGCGGGTTCGCTCGTCTCACACCGGCGGAGGAAGTCGCCTTGGCGAAGAGAATCGAGCAGGGCCGAAGCGGCAAACGCCGGCAACCGTCGAGCCGCAAAACGCCCCTCCTCAGACGGACCCAAAAGGCGGCGGAGGCGCAGGGAACACTCTGGACCGACCGACTCGACTCCGACCAAGCTCGCGCACACATGATTCGCGCCAATTTGCGCCTCGTGGTCAGTATCGCCAAGCAGTTTTCCGGGCGTGGACTGGCACTCCTGGACCTCATTCAGGAGGGCAACCTCGGGCTCATGAAGGCGGTGGATCGATTCGATTGGCGGCGTGGATGCCGCTTTGGGACGTATGCGAGCTGGTGGATCAAACAGTCGATCAGCCGAGCCATCAGCGATCAAGGGCGGATCATTCGGCTGCCAGCGCATATCGCGGATAGCATCAGCCGTGTGCAGCGCAAACGGCAAGGATGGCTGCAGCTGTACGAAGGAGAACCGTCGGCGCATGAGCTGTCAAAGCTGGCTCGGGTGTCAGAAGAACGCCTCGCACAGATCGATCAGCTCACTGCACCCCCGGTATCACTCGATTGGTTGCTCTCTGATGGAGAGCGTACCGTGGGTAATCAGCTGCCAGACGAGACCTATCTCCCTCGCATCGATATCTTGGTGGATCGCGAGCGCGATCGTATCCTGCATCGCTCCCTGAGCGAATTGCCCCCTCGCGAACGTCGTGTGCTGTGCATGCATTTCGGCATCGGGCACCGCCGGGCATATACATTGGAAGAAATCGGTCGGAAATTTCGCTTGACCCGCGAACGTATCCGCCAAATCGAGGTCAAGGCTCTGAAGAAATTACGCCAACCAAGTCAGTGTCGTCTGCTAGAGGAATGTTCAGGCATGCCGCATCAACATCGCCATCGCAACGATTGATCGATAGGAAATGTGCCCCCGCACGTTCCCTGGCTGTTGCACATGAGTGATTCCCTCAACACTGGCTTGGACGCCTACCACCTAGCTGACCCAGCATCCGAGATAGACGCCTCGGCACTCGACTGATCACTGGGCACGGGTGCAGCCATCGTCCGTGGGATTCACTGGTGCTTGAGTCTGACCTGTAACGAAATCATCAGTTCGAGCGCACCTCCCTCTCCTAGAGAAGTTATAAATAAAGATAATATATTTAGAAAATTACTTTATTGAAGCATAAATTTATAGTTTTATAGCTTAAAAAAAGATGAATTTGATAGATTTGACGCTCCTCCGCGGCGAGCTCTGAGAACCCCTTCTCCTCGTTGGAATCTCCCACTTATTTCTTATTTGATCTTCGCCCCCGAACAACGTATACTCGCCCGATGCTGATCAAGAAAGGCACCGTGCAAGGACCATCGCCCCAGCGGGACGTTCTCTCGATCCGCCAGTCTTGTTGGCAAGACGGGTGCTAGTGAAGATTGGGGAAAGCCAGTGATTCTCGATATGCATGTTCACACCAATGTCGGATCGTACGACAGCAACCTCTCGCCGCTCGAACTCATTCACCAAGGCAAAGCTGCGGGCCTTGACGGTGTCGTGGTGACGGAGCATGATCGTGGCTGGGATCGCGACCTGGCGCGTCAGCTCACCCGCGAGCACGATTTTCTCATCCTCTGTGGCATGGAGGTGAGCACCGACCTCGGCCATATCCTGGTGTATGGCTTGGAAGAGTATGTCTCCGGCATTCTCTACGCCGAAGCCTTGCGCAAGGTCGTCGACAAGATCGATGCTGTCATGTTCGCTGCGCATCCCTACCGCAAGGCCTTTGTCAACACCAATGGCCGCTGGGATGCTCCTAAGCCCACGCTGACGGTGCAAGAGGCTGCCGACCGGACCATCGTCCAGTGCGTAGATGGCCTGGAAGTCTATAACGGGGCCACCGGCGATCGCGAAAACGCCATGGCAGTGTCGGTCAGAGAGCATGTAGGGTTGCGCGGCATTGGCGGCAGCGACGCCCATTCTGAGCATGGCCTGGGGTGCTGCGCCACTGTGTTCGAACGAACCATCCGGAACGAACGCGAGTTGATCGAGGAGTTACGAGCTGGTCGCTTTCGGGCCATCAATCGCTTGCAACAACCGTCAGCAGCACGTCGATAGACATCACCGGGTCGCATAGACCTGCCGTCATGGCGGAGCGCACGATGACGCGAGAGCTGCCCGTCGAAGAGTATCGGGTCGAGCATGAACCGTTTTATCTGCCGGTCGGCGACGAGGTCGAGGTCTTTCGTGCCGCTTTTCTATGCCGACTTCCGGTGCTGCTGAAAGGGCCCACCGGCTGCGGCAAGACGCGCTTCGTGGAGTACATGGCGTATCAGCTTGGCCTCACTCTCCAACATGCCTCGGGAGGGGATGGGTCAACCGGCCACAATGGGCACCTACGTGGGCTGCCGTTGATCACCGTTTCCTGCCACGAAGATTTGACTGCCAGCGACTTGGTGGGGCGTTATCTCCTGCAAGGAGATGAGACGGTCTGGATTGATGGTCCTCTCACGCGGGCTGCCCGCAACGGCGCCATGTGCTATCTCGACGAAATCGTCGAAGCGCGCAAGGACACGACGGTGCTGATTCATGCGCTGACCGATCATCGACGGTTGCTCCCGATCGAAAAACGCGGCGAGGTGCTCGAGGCGCATGAAAATTTCCTGCTGATTATTTCCTATAATCCCGGCTACCAGAGCGTCATCAAAGACCTCAAACATAGCACC
Source organism: bacterium (assembly GCA_046727435.1). Lineage (GTDB taxonomy): Bacteria > Tectomicrobia > Entotheonellia > J063 > CAVPRW01 > CAVPRW01. The sequence continues at coordinate 11,838 of JBKPCR010000497.1, forward strand.
CGGCAACGTTTTGTCGCGATCGAATTCGACTATCCCCGGCGCGAGCTTGAAGCCGACATCATCGCCCATGAAAGCAGCGTTGATCCGGATCTGGCGCTCGAGCTGGCGCGTATCGGTGAAAAAGTCCGGAATTTA
>JBKPCR010000498.1:0-18040 GCA_046727435.1 bacterium
CGCCGATGGTTGGTGACGTTTGCCTCGCTCCTGGTGTCTTTCCGCAGGCCATCTCGCTGACACACGACCACGCCCCTTGTGCCCTACCTCCATAGGAGGGTAGTAAAATCTTCATTGACCAGATTCACCGACTCTTCCTCGGCCTTGGTGTATGCAAGATCACCTGCGTGTGGTATCTCTCTTCCCAGGGCCGGAGACGTGTTAGTATACATCCGATCCACGCAAAAGCGAGAGAGGATTGACAGGCGCCAACAACCTGCACTATGCTCCGACCAACCCAGTGGTGCCCTGCTCAAGCCACGGTAAGACAGCCATGGGGAATCTTGGATCACACGTAACCCTGAGCATGGAGATGACAGATGCCAAAGGTGATCCCTGTACCTGATGCGTTAAGCAAGCCATTCTGGGACGCTGTGAATGAGAAGCGGCTGGTCTTGCAGCACTGCGCTGCCTGTGACAGGCTCCAGTATCCACCGCAACAGACCTGCCAGGTCTGCAGGTCCGCCGACAAGCTGGAGTGGAAAGAGGTCGGCGGGAGGGGCCATATTGCTACGTATATCGTGATAGAGGACGGGCGGCTCAACCGGCGCATGCCCGATCAGCCGTACAATCTGGCGTTGATTACCCTGGACGAGGATCCGCGTGTCAATTTTTACTCCAACCTGCCAGGGACTCCACCCTACAAGGTCCCGGTAGGTGCGGCCGTCGAGGTTACCTTTGAGGAGGTGGCGCCAGGCCAATTGATCCACGAATGGCGCGTGGTCCCCTAACCCAAGGCTCCGACGCAAGCGACGATACGATGTGTCATGAAGAAAGGTGACCAATGGCTACGCAGAGTAATTATGCATGGCGGCGAGATAAGGATGGTCTAGGGGTCTGGGAGCACCGGGGCAAAGTCGCGGTGGCCGGGTACGGGCATTCCCCGGTGGACCGGCGTTGGGACGGCACCTCGATGGACAAGACCCTGGGTGCCTACTCCGTCCTGGCCTGCCAGAAGGCCATGGACGACGCCGGCGTCACACCAGACCAGATTGATGGCATCATTTGCTGCCAGAGCCACATCGCCGGGGGCAGTGGCGGTTCCGCGTCGCACTGGGCGCCGCGGCCCTACTTTGATCCGCCCTACGACTCGGAGTGGGGGCTCACGCTGGTGAATGCGGAGTGGTTAATTAAGCAAATGCATCTGCCCAACGTCACGTATGCCCCCGACAACGTGCCAACCATCAGCGAAATGGTCGGCATGGCATCCCAGGCGGTGGGAGACGGCCTGTGCACCACCTGTCTGGTCATCTACCCGACAGGCAACCTGGAAGGGCGGTATCGCCGCGGCGGCGAGAACGCCGACGACTACGCCAAAGGCGCCCGCCAGTGGACGGTGCCCTGGGGCAATCACGGGGGGAACGATTTCATTAATATCTTTCCGCACAATCAGTATTGCCTCAAATACGGTGGCACACACGATGACCTGGCCCCCTTTGTGATCAACCAACACCGCAACGGCCTGCTGACGCCGTGGGGGTACAACGCGACCCATGGGGTTCCGCAGCTAACCGTGGAAGACTACGTGACCTCGCGGTATATCTTGAATCCCCTCAGGATATGGGACTGTGACCGGCCGGTGAACGCGTCAGCCGCCTATCTCTTCACCACCGCCGAGCGCGCCCGGGATATGAAGCAACCGCCGGTCTACGTGCTGAACCATTCTCAGCACAACTTCAGACAGCGTACCACGCAGCCAGACTTGGACGAAATCGAAGAGTGGACCGACCGCGCAGCCCGGCGAATGTACGAAGGGGCGGGGCTTGGGCCGCAGGACGTCGACATCTTCAACCCTTACGATGGGTATGCCACCATGACGCAGTTCTTTCTAGAAGCGTTCCAGTGGCACGGCGTCAAGCGTGGAGATGCCTTCGCCTTTTACGCGGGGGATATTAGAGTGGAGGGGCCGCATCCCTTCTGTTCCAGCGGGGGCAATCTCGGGAATGGGCGGACCCGCACCGCCATGTACACCGATAGCATCGAACAGCTTCGGGGCACCGCGGGCCCTCGGCAGGTCAAGGTACGAGCCGAGACCGCCCTCGCGGCGTTCACCACCCCTAGCAGTGGCGGCTGGATCATGTTCGGGAAGTATCCCAGCTAGACACCTCCCTCGTCACTCGTACGACGTCATAGCTGTGCGTCCATGTCCACAGATAGCTGTCTGTGGGAAGCATCTGAACCGTTACGACATTCGTATAATCCCTGGTCCGATGCTCCTCACAAGCCATGCCTATGAGCTTGCTGCCCGCCCTCACAGCCTTAGGGCGGGCAGCAGGCCCCATGACAGCCGACGACAGGGCCCTCTGGCTTACCCCAGGTGCTGATGTATGAACGTGGTCATCTGCTCGAGCGCCTGCTGGGCGGTCGGCGAGGAGAGATTGCGCAGCAGACCTTCGCCCTCCCCCTCAAAGATAGTCAGGTCGATCTGGCCACCAGCCTGGCGGTACTGTCGGACGAACTCATCGAGGTCCGGGCGGGGATGCCCCTCCTCGTAGGTGCGTCGCAGGCACAACACGGGCGGCATTGCCGTCCGCTCCCCACGAGCCAGGATACGCGCCGGGGCCCCCTCGGCCATGGCCTCTTCCGTCTGCCAATACTGATCATGCATGGGCACCACGCGCTCGGCAAACCCGGCGGGCGGGGTAACATCTTGACGTAGCCCTTTGGCATAAAGGTAGCGTCCCAGCGGATCGATCACTGGAGAGACCATGATCACACAGCCCAGGGTGCCATCCACCGCCGCGGCACCCGCTGGGAGTGATAGCGCGGCGTAGCGTGGATCCTGCGGGCGCATGCCGAGCAGCATGGCCTGGTGCGCGCCACTGGAGGTGCCCATGGCACCGATCCAGTCCGGGCGACCGTTCCACGCTGCAGCCTGGGTCTTACACCACCGGATCCCGTAGTGGATGTCGGCCAGAGAGGCCGGATACGGTGCCACCGGCGGCACGCGAAAATCCAGTGCCGCTACGATCACACCATTCTTCGCCAGCGCTTCGTTGCCCGCGTTGCCGTTCAGACGATCCCCCCGAACCCAAGCCCCGCCATGCAGTTCGACCATGATCGGGAACGGTCCGCTGCCGCGCGGCTTGAAGAGACGCGCCAGCAGAGGTTTGTCTCCGTGCCGGAGATATTCCACGTCTGCGACATCAACGTCATACGTTGTCTGTGTGCCCGTTGCCATGTGAGCCTCCTTTTTCTGATGGGCCATAGGATATGCGTCAGCGCAGGCTACACCCCAGTGGGCCTCCTCGTCAAGACCCATCGGTCACTGTAGAGAAACAGTAGCACTTCTTGCCACATGCCGTGTTGCGTGTGAAGCATGGCCGCTGCAGAGGACGCTACGGCACCGACTTATGTCCCAGAATCCCCATGAGCTGGCTCAGGTCTGGGAGGGTCTCCAGCCCCTCGACCATGCCGATGACACGTTCAATATCTGCTGGCTGGAGACTCCGCTGGGCGCACGCTCTGACTTTGCTGAGGTGTTCGTCGCGGCTCATCGGGTTGGCGATGGAGCCGAGGTAATGCCGGCACTGTTCGCTGAGTTCCCGCCCATCGCCCAGGCCCACGCGGGCGATGGCCCAGGTGTCTGGGATACCCGTCGGAATGTCCGGGTTGGCCTTGATCCGCACCTTGGGTAAGAGGGCTTCCACGCGTGGCGAAAAGCGGGTGGCATCACTAAACGAGTCGATATCCACCTGCCCCTCGGCGAGTGCGACCGCCCCGCAGTATGCGAAACTGAACTTGCCATCCAAGCCGCTCCTGACCTCCTCATGGCTCCGTCTGACAAGCCCCGCCGGGACCTCTAATTCCAGATAGGTCACGTCTTCAGCACGAATGTGGTGGCGCTGCTGGAGGGTCTGTGCCGCCTCGATCGCCCACTGCATATAAATCTGCGCCGGATAACGCTTGATGTTGAAGCCAGGGGTGACGAGTTGGAAGGTGGTGCCCAGGTCTTGCGTCAGGGCGTCCCAATCGAACTCGGCACCGAAGAGGACCTCGACATATCCCTGTCTGGCTTCAATGATGCTGTCGTGGCTGAGGAAACCCGCCTGGGCCAGCAACGCCGCCTCGACACCCTGGCGCGCGGCAGCCCCAGGATGCGTCGACTTCACCATGGTGCCGGTGTTGGCGGTTAGCCCACCGGTATGAGAGGCCGCAATGCCCAGGGCCATACGAGTCTGGGTCGGATCGAGTCTGAGCATCTTGGCGCTGGCGGCAGCGGCCCCCACCGGGCCAAACAGACCCGGGGGATGAAATCCGCGCAGGTTACAACGCGACGAGGCACGGCGAAACCGCCCCTGCAACTCCCAGCCGATGACGTATGCCTCAATGAGCCGGGTGCCTGGCGCGCCGGACATTTCACCCAGGGTCAGGGCCGGAGGCAATACGGCTGAGGTCCCATGGGTCGGCGGCTGCCCCTGGATCTCGAAGTCCAGGCAGTGTAGAAAGACCCCGTTGGCAAAGGCCGCCGACGGGGCATTGGTCTTCAAATCGTGCCCCACGACGCTGCACCTCGCCGTTCCCCCAAGCTGACGCACATACTCAGTAATCGTCGCCGCGAGAGGCTGGGTGGCACCTGCGAGCATGTTGGCTACACCATCCATGGTGCCTATTTTGGCTGCGCTGACTACCTCCTTGGGGAGGGTCTCATAGTGTGTTTCTGTGATAAATTGAGCCAGGCTCTCGGTTGCTCCCATAGCGGTCTCCCTCATACCCATTGCGTTGCCACCTCCTCTACCTCCAGGCTCCCCGCATGTCGTGAGAGCCTCTGCAACTGTCTGGCACATGCCGCCGCCCATTATCTCCGACTCGCACCGACAATGCTAGAGCCAATGGTCACTCGGATGTATGGTCTGGATAACAGACACCTCGTTCCGCCACCAACCCAAACCGCTGCTGCTCACCGCAGTTGCCGTAGGTACACGAGGCCTATGCTTCTCCTGCTGGTCATCTGCTTCCGCCGACCTGCCCCAGCGATCCCTTGGCCTGGGGCAGCCAGAACGTCATCTCCATGGCGCGGTAGAAGCGGTAACCCGCCTCGCGGGCCGTGGAGCGTGCGCCAGTGGCCTTGCAGAGCCACAGACCCCAAATGCAGGGAGGAAGACAGATGCATGCCACGGAATCTTTCGATGCCAAGCGCCTGGGAGAGCACTTCGATCCCTTCCATGATCCCTACCTGGCCAATCCGTATCCTTTCTTCGCGGAGGCCCAGGCAGCGACCCCTGTCTTCTATAGCCCGCTTCTTGACTACTGGGTGATCACCCGTTATCACGACATACGGCAGGTGTTCCAGATGCCGCAGCTCTTCTCCGCCGTCAACGCTCTGGCGCCCATCCAGCCGATCTGCCCCGCCGCAGGCCATATCCTCACGGAAGGCAACTTCCGCCCGGTGCAAACGCTGACCAATAATGACCCTCCGGCGCATACGCGGGTGCGGCGGCTAGCGAATGTCGCCTTCACGCCCCGCCGTGTCGCCGCCATGGAACCGTTCATCCGCGAGCTGACTGTGCGATTCGTCACCGAGCGTCTGTCGCGTGGCCGGGCCGACCTGGTGCGTGATCTCGCATGGGAGTTGCCGGCCCTCGTCATCTTCCGTGTCCTGGGCATTCCGGACGACGATGTGGCGCAGGTCAAAGCGGGGGCGGAGCGCCGCCTCCTCTTCATGTGGGGCCGTCCCACGGAGGCCGAGCAGATCCACTTGGCGCATGGCATGGCGGCGTTCTGGCGGTATGCCGAGGCGTTGGTGGCGGATCGCGCCCGGGAACCCCGTGACGACTTCACGAGTGACCTCGTCCTCGCGCGCGACGGCGATACGCCAGCCCTGAGCCCGCAGGAAGTCACGACGATCGTCTATGGCCTGCTCTTGGCGGGTCATGAGACGACGACCAGCTTGTTGGGCAACGCCTTCCGCCAGTTGCTGACCCATCGCCACGCCTGGGAAGCCATGTGTCAGGACCCAGCGCTGATCCCGAACGCGATCGAGGAGGTGCTCCGGCTGGACTCGTCGGTCATCACGTGGCGCCGGAAGACCACGCAGGCGGTCGACATCGGGGGCGTGGCGGTGCCGGCCAACGCGAACGTGCTATTACTCCTGGGTGCAGCGAACCGCGATCCGACGGTCTTCGACAACCCTGACCGCTTCGACATTCACCGGGTGAACGCCAAAGACCATCTCTCCTTCGGGCATGGGCCGCACTTCTGCCTGGGGGCGCCTCTGGGGCGGCTGGAAGCGCGCGTGGTCCTGGAGGAACTGAGCGCACGGCTCCCGCAGCTCCGTCTAGTGCCGGGCCAGACCTTTCGCTTCCAGCCCAACACCTCATTCCGTGGCCCGCTCTCGCTCCTTGTCGAGTGGGATGTCTGAAGCGTTTGCAGGGATTGTGGCCCGATTGAGCCATGCCGCGTGCCACCAGTGGAGAGGAGAGCGACGCGATGGGATTCTATGAGGTGCTAGACCAGGTGGTGCAGCTCCTGCGGCAACGGGGCCGTGTCACCTATCGCGCCCTGAAACGTGAATTCCAGCTCGACGATGCCTTCCTGGAAGACCTGAAAGACGAGCTCATCAAAGCCCAACGCCTTGCGGCCGACGAACAGGGTGACGTCCTCGTCTGGACGGGAGGGGTTGACCCAGCTCCAGCCCTGGATGCCACGGCGCCGCCTCACACACCACGCGGTCAACCGTCCGAGCGGCACCCCGCGGTCGTCACAGCTTCGCCCGCTCCAGCACATCCTGCTGAGGCGGAACGCCGCCAGCTCACGGTGCTGTTCTGTGACCTAGTGGACTCGACCGTGCTCGCCAGCCAGCTCGACCCGGAAGAGCTGCGCGAGGTCGTGCGGGCCTATCAAGCCACCTGTGGCAAGGTGATCGCCGGCTTTGAGGGGCATATCGCCCAGTATCTCGGTGATGGCCTGCTGGTCTACTTCGGCTACCCCCTGGCGCACGAAGATGACGCCCAGCGGGCGGTGCGGGCGGGGTTGGGAATCCTGGAGGCTATGGCGCAACTCAATACCCGGCTGGGGCAGGAGGGCGGGGTGCCGCTGGCTGTGCGCCTGGGGATCCATACCGGGCTAGTCGTGGTGGGTGAGGTGGGGGGAGACGCCCGGCAGGAGCAGTTGGCCCTCGGCGAGACCCCCAACCTGGCGGCCCGCCTGCAAGGCATCGCCGCCCCCAATACCCTGGTGATCAGTGCGGCGACCTTTCAGCTCCTCGGGGGGTTCTTTGCCTGTCAGCCGTTAGGCACGCCGCTCCTGAAAGGTCTGGCGCAGCCGCTGGCGGTCTATCGCGTGCTCTATGAGAGTATGGCGCGCAGTCGCCTGGAGGCCGCCAGCAGCACCGGGTGGACCCCGCTGGTCGGCCGGGAGCAGGAAATCGGGGTGCTACTCGAGCGCTGGGCGTAGGTCAAAGACGGCCTCGGGCAGGTGGTGCTGCTCAGCGGCGAAGCCGGCATCGGCAAATCGCGCCTGGTGCAGGTGCTGACGGACCAGGTGGCCACTGAGCCCCGGGCGTGGCTCACCCCGTGTCAGTGTTCGCCCTACCACCAGCACACCGCCCTGTATCCAATGATCGATCTGCTGGAGCGGGTGACGCTGCGCTTCGACCGGGAGGAGTCTTCCCAGCAGAAGGTGGGCAAACTGGAGGGGTTCCTGGTGCAGTATGGCCTGCCACTGGCGGAGGCAGTGCCCCTCCTGGCCGCCCTCCTCTCCCTGCCGCTGGCGGTGGACTATGCGCCCGTGACGGTGTCGCCTGAGCAGCACAAGCAGCAGACCCTCCACGTCCTGTTGACGATCCTACTGCGCATCGCCGCCCAGCAGCCCGTGCTCTTTGTGATGGAAGACCTGCACTGGGTCGATCCGTCCACGCTCGAGCTGCTCAGCCTCCTGGTCGATCAAGGCCCCACCGCCCCCATCCTGGCGCTCTTCACCTGTCGGCCGGACTTCAGCCCGCCCTGGACGGGGCGGGCCCATCTCACCCAGCTCACGATCCACCGGTTACCCCGCCGCCAGGCCGTGGAGGTGATCCACCAGGTGGCCCACGGCAAGGTGCTGCCTCCCGAGGTGGTCGAGCAGATCGTGGCCAAGACCGATGGGGTGTCCCTGTTTGTGGAGGAATTGACCAAGATGGTGCTGGAGTCGGGCCTGCTCCAGGAGCGGGACGAGCGCTATGCGCTGACCGGGCCCCTGCACCCGCTGGCCATTCCCGCCACCCTGCACGACTCGCTCATGGCGCGGCTCGACCGCCTCGCCGCGGTAAAGGCTCTGGCCCAACTCGGGGCGACCCTGGGGCGCGAGTTTTCCTACGCGCTGCTGCGCGCCGTGGCCCCGTGGGATGAGGGGACTTTGCACCGGGGACTGCACCAGTTGGTGGCAGCGGAGTTCCCGTACCAGCGGGGGGTGCCGCCGCAGGCCACCTACACGTTCAAGCATGCGCTCATCCAGGATGTGGCGTATCAGTCGTTGTTGCGGAGCACCCGCCAGCAGCACCATCAACGCATTGCCCAGGTGTTGGAGGCCCAGTTCCCGGAGACCGTCGCGACGCAACCAGAACTGGTCGCCCAGCACTACACCGGCGCTGGGTGCGCCGAGCAGGCGGTGGTCTACTGGCAGCGGGCGGGCGAGCAGGCCAGCGACCGCTCGGCCTATCTGGAAGCCGTCAGCCACTTGACCACTAGCATCGAGCTGCTCACGACCCTGCCAGAGACGCCAGCGCGTACCCAGCAGGCATTGTCCCTGTATATCGCCCTCGGCGCGGCACTGCTCGTGACCAAAGGGCAGGCAGCGCCCGAAGTGGAGCACGCCTATACCCAGGCACACAAGTTGTGCCGGCAGGTGGGCGAGACACCAGAGCTTGTCCCGGTGCTGTTTGGGCTGTGGCGGTTTTATGTGATGCGGCCACAGTTGCACACGGCGCGAGAGATCGCTGAAACGTTGCTGCGTCCAGCGCACCAGGCTGACGACCCCGCCCTCGCTGTCGTCGCCCACTATGCCCTCGGATTTACGTGGTTCTGCCTCGGCGCATTGTCTGCTGCCCGCCAGCACCTGGAGGAAGGCATGGCACGCTACACGCCAGGCCAGCGCACGGCGCTGGTGTTCCGCATGGGTCAGGATCCGGGTGTTGCCTGCCGAAGCTATGCCGCTTGGACTCTCTGGCTACTGGGGTATCCGGCGCAAGCCCTGGCCCGCCTCCATGAGGCCCTGGCGTTGGCACACGAGCTGTCACATCCCTTTACTCTGGCGTATGCGCGGTGTGTGGCAGCCGTCGTCTCGCAGTTTCGCCGCGACGTACTGGCTGTGCACGAGCACGCAGAGGCCACCATCGCGCTCTCGACCGAGCAGGGATTTCCACTCTGGGCAGCTCTGGGAATGAGCTATCGTGGGTGGACGCTGACGATGCAAGGCCAGAGCGAGGCGGGGATGACACAGGTACGCCAGGGAGTCGCTGCCTGGCGGGCCACTGGAGCAACGCTGGTCGTCCCATACTTGTGCACCGTGCTGGCGGACGTCTGTGCCCACCTGGGCCACACGGAAGACGGCCTCCAGGCGCTGGCCGAGGCCCACACCCTGGTGGAGCAGCAGGAGGACTGCTGGTGTGAGGCGGAAAGCGCTCGCCTCCGGGGCGTCTTGCTCCTGCGGCAGACAGGGACACCGCAGGCGGAGGCGGAAGCCTGGTTGCAGCGGGCCCTGGATGTCGCCCACCGCCAGGAGGCGAAATCCCTGGAGCTACGGGCCGCCATGAGCCTGGCCCGACTGTGGCAGCAACAAGGGAAACGCCCCAAAGCCCATGCGCTGCTGGCACCTGTCTACCGCTGGTTCACCGAAGGGTTTGACACCGCCGACCTGCAGGAGGCGAAGGTGTTGCTAGAGGCGTTGGCATAACGCGACGCCAGCGGACACGCCCTTCCTCCCCTATAATGCTGGATGTGTAGATTCATAACTTCTTGAGTGTGAAGAGCTTTCATGGGGTACTAGCCGGAAATATACATAAATATTTGCTGAAAACAAGTATCGGAAAAGTCAGTCTCTTACGCGGTCTTGATGCTCACCCCGCCGTCCACAGCCCAGGTCTGCCCGGTAACGTAGGCCGCCGCAGGAGAGGCCAGGAACACTGCCAGGTACCCCACCTCCTTCAGGCGGCCCACCCGTCCTAGCGGGACGGTTTTGGCGGCGGCGGCATCCCGTTGCTGGTAGGCCTCCGCCGACATCTGCTCCGGGTCGGGGAAGGAGCCCGGGGCCACGGCGTTGACCCGTACACCGAAGGGGGCCCACTCCTGGGCCAGGGATTCGGTGAAGCGCATGACCCCAGCTTTAGCCGCGTCGTACGCCGCCGACCCGGCCCGGCCCCGGAAGGAGGCCCAGCCCGAGATATTCACGACCGCGCCCTGACGCCGCGCCAGCAAGTGGGGACCCAGCGCGCGGCAGCCCTGAAAGGCTTCGGTCAGGTTGATGTCGACAATGAAGCGCCATTCGTCCTCGGTCATGCCCGGGGTGGAGGTCCCCGGCAACTGCACGACCGGCTTGCGGATGGAGTCACCCACGCAGGTGACCAGGGTGTCCAGATGGCCAAATCCCTCCAGCACCTGCTGCGCCACCCGGTCCATGTCGGCCGTCTTGGTGGCGTCGCCGGTGAGGGCTAGGGCCTTCCGACCCAGGGCCTGCACCTCCTCGGCTACCTTGTTGACGCCGGTTGGGGTCAAGGCGCTGACCGCCACATCGGCGCCGGCCTCGGCAAAGGCCAGGGCGATGCCCTTGCCAATGCCGCGCCCTCCTCCTAGGATCAACACTTTCTGCCCTGTGATGTCGAACTCGGGGATGCTCATCGTGTCTCCCTTATCTTGTCCAAGTCCCTGGACCAGGCTGGCAGCCGCCCCCTCGTCCATCAAAACGGTCGTGTTTTCGGACTTTCTCAGTGGGCAAAAAACCCCTTGGAAGCTATCGGAGACGATGCTCCTCCACGATGAGCCGGATGCGGTCACTGGTGTGGGCCACCGAGTGCCGCTGCGCCTCCTTGACCACCTCGCTGGCGGTTACGTGCTTCAACGTCGCCATGTCGTCAAACCAGACTTCGGCGAGACCGTCGACGACGGTCTCGGGGCCGGACTCCACAAGGGAGATGCGATACTTGCGCATGGCTGGGAACTGCTTCACATAGGGGACGTGGCGCTCCAGCCACCAATGCGCGAACGCCTCCCGGCTCACATCGGCTTGACGCTTAAGGCCCGCGGTATACTTGAAGGGAGGTGGAGCGGGATGGTCGATAATCGTATGCTCCGTCAGGTTCAGGCGCTCCCGTCGAGCGACGTGTGCGTCGGCGTCGGCGCGTGTCGCTTGACCCGCTGGGCTGGCAAAGGCCGCATCGGCCGCCGCCAAGTCGTCGAACCAGAGTTCAGCCATGCCGTCAAAGGGCCCATCCTGGGCATCGGCGGCGAGCGAGATGACGTACTGGCGCAGCCCAGGGAGCAGCTCGGCCAGTATCCTGTGCTGGCCTAGCCACCAGTCGAAGAAAACCGGTTGGAGGACATCCGCCCGGCGCTTTAGATAGATGACGACGCGTTGCATAGCGGGCCTCCCCACATCACTTCCCCGCGCTGGCGGCGGCCTGGCGCACGGTCTGCAGGTAGGCGGTGCTGCTCTGCTGGAGCAAGCGGCCCACATTGCTATGGAAATACTGCACCCCGAGGCCCAAAAACTTGGGAATGAGATTGTCGGGGCAGCTGCACCCGGCAATGCGCCCGGCCTCGGTGATGATCTTGACGCCGCGTTCCATCATCTGCTGTACCTCCGGGTGGGTCTGCTGGCCGGTGTAGCCCATCGACTGGGATAGGTCGCCGGAGCCGATGAAATACACATCTACCCCCGGCACGGTGACCATCTCAGGCAGGTTCTCGATGGCCTCCACCTCCTCCAGCATCAGGCACACCAGGGTCTGGCGGTTGGCGTCTTTGGCGTAGTCCCCGGTGGTGCCCCGAAAGCCGTAGTTGGCCGGGCGGCCACCACTAAAAATGCCCCGGTGCCCTTCCGGGCCGTACTTCACCGCATCCACAGCGGCGCGCGCTTCGTCCGCCGTGTTGACGTGGGGCACCTGCACGCCCCACGCGCCCCGATCCAGGAACGGCGCGATAATCTCCGGCTTGTTTCCCACCGGCCGCACGATCGGTGCCATGCCGCTCAACTCGGCGGCGGCGATGCAGCTCTCGGCGGTGTCCACCGTGATGGATCCGTGCTCATTGTCCAGGAGAATCCAATCGAACCCCAGGTAGCCCAACATCTCCACCACCGGTGGCGACGGGAAGGTGCACATGACGCCGAAGGCCGCTTTCCCAACGTACAACTGTTGTTTCAGGGTATTCTCGCGCATGATCGCTCCCTTGTCTCATTCAACGTGGCGTTCCCACGATTGCCCCGGCGCACCCCCTCTCCAGCCGGGAGAGAGGGCATCTTCTGTCCCAGGCACTCTGTTGTGCACAGCGGTAGCGAGCGGCTAGATACTCAGCAGCTTTTCCAGGTTCTTCCAGAGGATCGCCTCCTTCTCTTCTTGGCTCAGACTCTTCAAACTTAACACCCAGGACACCGGCCAGTCGATCGCCATGTCGGCGGGCCAGTCAGTGCCGAAGATCACCCGGTCGACACCCACAGTGTCGATCAAATAGCGCAAGGCGGGCTCGCTGTGGGTGAGGCAGTCGTAATAGAATTTGTTGAGATAGGCGCTAGGCGGCTGCTGGATGTTGGATCGAGCCTCGGAGCGCACCTGCCAGCCTCGGTCCATGCGGCCAATACCGTAGCAGGTATAGCCACCGCCGTGGGCCAGACAGATCTTCAAGTCAGGGCACTTATCCATGACGCCGCCAAACACGAAGGAGGCGAAGGTCACCGCCCGGTCCACGAGATTGCCAATGGTGTTGGGGAGGTGGTAGCGGTTGAGACGCGGGGTCACCAGCGTATCTCCTCCTTGCTGGTGGATAAACATGAGGGCCCCCATCCGCTCGGCCTCTTTCCACAGCGGCAGGAACTCCGGCTCGTCATAGGTACGACCATTGGCGGTATCGTTGATCATCGCTCCTACCAGACCCAATTGGTTAACCGACCGGTCCAGTTCCGCGATGGCTATCTTGGGGTCCTGCATGGGAATCTGCGCGAACCCCTTGAAGCGGTCGGGGTGGTCAACGGTCATCTGACGTACTTCGTCGTTGCACTCGCGATGCATAGCCGCGACCGTCGTGGCATCCCCATCGTAGTAATAAAAGGCCGCTCCCGTCGAGACCACATGCACATCCACGCCGAGCGAGTTCATGTCCGCAATGCGCTGTTCGGGATTCCAGATCGCTCGGGGCGCTATACGCATCGTCCCCGGCTCAATGCCGTGCCACGTTTTCCCGGCCTGCATGGCGCGGATGAAACACTGAGGCGTCAAATGAGCATGAATATCAATGCTGCGCATGTCGACCTCCGCAAGTGTTCTTGCTGCTGTCCGAACCAGTGTCACATGAGATAAGCCCTGCCCAGCCCAATGCTGAACTTGGCATAAGAGAAAGAAGCCATGCTGGTTCATAACACATCATGGATCCTTTCTCCAGAACTATCGCAAAGCGGGCGCGCTGGGGCCAGCGCACTTGACCCAGCACGGTCCACGTCATCCCCTCAGGTTTTTGCTGAAGAAGATGTGTTCACGCTCAATGGCCGTCAGTGATGTGGCGCCAGGTTGGGGCGTTGCCACTGCAGAGGACTGCTGCAAGGATGTCTTCCAGAGAGTACCCTCTCGATATTGTCCGTGATATCCTCCTCGTCGTAGACAATCCAGTGATGGCGTCTGGAGGGCCACCCTCTGCCGCTGTGCGTAGTACCGGACACTACCGGATGGGGCACGCGATCTCGCCTGTCCGACCCAGCGGCCCTGGGCGCCTCTGGTGATCTAACCGCTTCAGACCACGAGTTTCAAAGGAGATGACATGAGCGACGACGACCGAGCCACGCAGGCAGAGGAGCTGATCGCGCGCATGAAGGCGGCGCGGGGGTACATCTATCCCGAGTGGGAATTGGCGGCCCGGACGGACCCTGACTTCACCGACGCCTATAACCGCCTCTATGAGCTGGCCTTGGGCGAGGGCCGCCACGTCTCGGCCAAGGTGCGCGAATTCGTTGCCATCGCCCTCCTGGCATTCCGGGGCGCGGACCACGAGAGTCTGGTAGCCCACATGCGTCGGGCCATACGCCTCGGCGCCACCAAGGAGGAATTGGTCGAAGTCCTTGAGGCCACGCTGGTTCCCGGTGGAGCCCCCACGTTCCATCGCGGACTGAGCGCCCTCCTCGAGGTCGAGTAGGCCTGGCGCCCGCGCAAGAGCCGGCCGGCTTGCCGTGAGTCGTCCCTGGCGGCGGGGCATACGCCTCGACGCGAGGCACTTCGCATCGCGCCAGGTGCCGTCTATTCGGGAAGGCGGGTGGATTGCCAGGCTACCATTTGCCACTGTCCGCCGTTGTTGACGTAGACATCCGTAAAGCGGACGCCAAAACTATTGGGCTTCCCGTTGGACATGACGTGAATGCGGGCCGAGCCGGTCAAGACCACCGCATTGCCCAGGTCCTGTGCCTTCACATCGGAAGGCTCGACTCCTGTATAGACCGTTCTGCCGGATTCCATGGCCTCGATCAAACTCTTCTTGGTGTCGAGCCTCGCCGTCGAGTGGGTGTACACCAGGTCGTCGGACAGCAAGACGTTCAGCGTGGCGATATCCTTTTGGGCCATGGCGTTCATGCGTTTTCTATCAAGGTCGATGATCTTTTGCCCATTGTCAGTCATCGGTTTCTCTTCCTCTCATGAGTATGTCGCGGATTGTCTTGGACGTTTTCTGACTCCTGATGGCATGTTCAGGGCGCCTGCGCGCCCCGACACGGGTCAGCGAACCTCGAACACCAGCTTGCCCCGCAGGTGGCGTGATTCGCTCACCCGGTGCGCCTCGGCCGCGTCGGTGAGCTTGTAGCGGATGATATCCGGCGGCCATACCGCGCCGGCATCCAGGAGTTCTAGTATCCGCTCCAGATGCCTGCGGTCACGGGCAACGCCCGGGCGCAAGACCTTCACATCACTGCGGGGCGGCTGAGAGCCCTCCGGCGCCGCCGCAATCCAGACGAGTCGGCCGCCCGGCTTCAGCACGGCGTAGGAACGAATCTGAACATCGCCGCCGACTGTGTCGAACACCACATCACAGTCGGCAACAGCCTTGGTGAAATCTTCAGCGTTGTAGTCGATCACCCGGTCTGCGCCGAGGCGGCGCACATAGTCGTGGTTGTTCGCGCTGGCCGTCGTGATCACCGTGGCTCCGATATGCTTGGCGAACTGGATCCCGAAGCCGGCCACGCCACCGGCACCTCCCTGGATCAGTATGGTTTCGCCAGCTTTGAGCTGCGCCGTATCCTCGAGGGCCCACAGCGCGGTGAGGCCGGTCAGCGCCATGGCAGCCGCCTCGGCATGGCCGAGGCGGTCGGGCTTCTTGGCGACAATCGCGGCCTTGATGGCGATCTTCTCCGCATATGCGCCTTCGCTGCCTTGATCGCAGACCCCGAACACCGCGTCCCCGACTGCCAGGTCGGTGACACCCGGGCCGACCGCGCTGACCACGCCCGAGAAGTCACGACCCAAGATATGCGGGAACCGAAGATTGGAGCGAGCGCTTCCCAATCGCCCTTTGTAATCGGCCGCGTTGACGCTGGCCGCGTGAATGTCGACCACCACGTCGCCCGGCCCGGCGGTCGGGTCCGGCGCCTCTCCGTAGCTCAGCATCTCCGGCCCGCCATGTTTCGTTAGCAGCACCGCTTTCATGGTTTGTCCTCCCCTTTGCAACGGCCCGTTGGCTTCACGCCTGGATGGATGATATGCCGCAGCTGGCTCCGCCGCGTAGTCGGCGAAGCGCCCCATGAAGTCAGCGCAGTCTTCGCCGACTGCGAAGGTAACCTATCGAGGGCGATGATGCCATAGACCTTGATACAAAGTAAAGAAGATGCATGGCTATGCAGTTTGCCAGCGCACTTCCCGTGAGCGCCAACGCCGGGGTGGGCTGAGAAGCCACCCGGCAGCAAGTCATGGTGTCGGCCGTCGAGCACGCAATGTGTGCAGCGCCCATGCAGGGAATGACGCCACGCACCCTGGAATTCGCCCGGTTCTATCATAGGGTGCGGTTGTCCGCCTTGACCCACGGCCTCGGCGAAGCGCGATGTGACGCCTGGACGGCGGACATGGCGGCCATGATGCTGCCCCCGGTGGCGCTGTGGAGGGTTTTTCGCAGTGGAAATTATGCCATAATGGGCAAGTGGCGAGGAGGATGCTCAGCAAGTTGACAAAGCCTGGTGCCGCGCTGACTGCTCGCGCCCCGGCAAGGAGAAGAGGCGATGGATCTGGGACTAAAGGGGAAGACCGCGCTCGTAACGGGTGCAAGCGAAGGCATTGGCAGGGCGATCGCGCGCAAATTGGCTGAAGAGGGCGTGCGCGTCGCCATTTGTGCCCGCACCGCATCGAAGCTACAGGAGACGGCGGCGGCGATCATGCATGCCACGGGAATGGAAGTCGTGCCGATTCCGGCCGACCTGCGCAGCCTCGCCGGATGTGAAGGCTTCGTCGAGCAGGCTGCCACGCGCTTGGATGGCATCGACATTTTGGTAAATAACGCGGGGGCGTCGGCCTTCGGGGCGTTTATGGATCTGCCGGACGACGCCTTCGTCGATGCCATTAACGGTAAACTCCTGGGGTACATTCGCTGCACGAAGGCCGCCATCCCGCACATGCAACGCCGCGGCGGCGGTGCCGTCGTCAATATCACTGGCACCACCCAGCAGGCCGCGCCGTTGCATACACCAGGCAGCGCCTGCAACGCCGCGATTCGGATGTTCAGCAAGGAGCTCTCGATAGAGCTCGGTCCGCTGCACATCCGGGTGAACAGCGTGGCCCCAGGCCGCATCCAAACCGCCCGCGGCGATCAGCTCTTGGAGGCAACGGCGCGCGCCCAAGGGGCGTCCTCGGATGCCATCCTCGGCCAACTCATCAACACCATCCCGTCGGGCCGACTGGGCACGGGCGAGGACATCGCTGACGCCGTGTGCTTCCTGGTTTCCGAACGGGCAAGCTACGTGAATGGCGCCGCGTTGGTGGTCGACGGGAGTAAGTCGCTCGTCATCTAGCCACCGCACCCGGTCGATTGGTGGCCGGCAACGAGGCGGTCCGATCGCCTCGCCGGCTCAGCGCGTGCGTGCCTTCACCCTCGTTTTGCCGGGGCGGTGCGCTCGGTTATGTCCCCATTGATTGGCCCACATTGAGCGTTTTTCGTGACTTAGTGTTCAAGACCCAGGAGTATCTGGGCGTTGTGATTGAGGATCTTGTTGACGTCTTCGGGCGGCAGGCCTGATTCTCGGATGTAATGGAAGGTCTGCCGGTACGTCTCGAACGAGAGCAGGACCGGGTAGTCGCTCCCCGCCACAAGATGGTTGGCGCCGAATGCCTTCCACGCGCACAGCAGCGCCGCCTGTGAGCCGTGGCCCACGGTGTCGTAATAGAAGCGGCGGGCGGTCACGCTCGGGCGCTCCGGCAGGTCCGGGTGCTGGCCCGGGGCCTGATTGTCGAGCCGCTGGAGCAGCATCGGGATGATGCCGCCGAGATGGGGGACGACGTATTTGATGTTCGGATAGCGCGACGGCACGCGCCTGGCAATCAGGTGGAGGACGATGGCGCTGTCCTCGAGCGAGGCGCCGACGGAGACCGTGAACCGGTAGTCGTTGATCAAGGGCGAGCAGATGCCGTTCTGGATCGGGTGGTAGTTCAGCACGGCGCCGCGTCGGTTCATCTCCTCGTAGAGCGGCTCAAACTCCGCTTCCGCGGTGGAGCGGTCGAAGCAGGAGCAGGTCATCGACACGCCGAGCATGCCGAGCTGGTCCAGCCCGCGCACCATCTCGCGCAGAGAGGCGTCGATGTGGGGCAGCGGCAGGGAGACGAAGGCCGCGAACCGCCCTGGATACTGCTGGGCGAGTG
>JBKPCR010000499.1:0-5781 GCA_046727435.1 bacterium
GTGCTTCGAGGCGGCGCGTCCAGCGTCTGCGCCGCTTCCCTGGCCGTCGCCTGGCGTGCACGGCTCGGCTCTCCTGTGTCCCGTGCGGGTTCACCTCACGGCGCGGCAGGGTTCACGTCAGGTGACGGCCTCCTGGGTTGCACCGCCTGCTCGGAGGGAGACTCCGCTTCAGCACCCCCGGTCACCCAGGAGCCCTGGGAGCCGGCGACGTGGCGCTCTGGCGCTGACCACGACCGGCCTTACACCGGCGAGCAGACGGTGACTTGCCAGGCACACCACGCCTTCGTTAGCCTGCTTCTTGAAGAACACTTCACCGCATGCAACCTTGCTCACCTGCTGGTCAGCGTATAATCAAGTCAGGCCCAATATCTGCTACCGAGGGACAGCCACAAAGGGCGAGAGTGGTGTCGAGCTCGCGCTGTAGGATGGCTAAAACGCGCTCGACACCTTCTTGCCCGGCAACCGCGAGCCCCCACAGCAAGGGACGTCCTACTAAGATGGCACGTGCTCCTAAGGCCAGCGCTTTGACAATATCGGTGCCACGCCGAATACCGCCATCGACAAGAACTTCAATGTGCGTCCCGACGGCAGCGACAATTTCGGGCAGAGCGTCTATGCCGGTGACGGCTGTATCCAACTGCCGGCCCCCATGATTGGAGACAATAATGCCCGCGACCCCATAATCTACTGCCCTTTTGGCATCATCTCCCCGCAAAATGCCTTTGACCCAGACCGGTAAGGGCGTAATCGAGCGAAGCCATGTGAGGTCATCCCAGGTGAGTGAAGGGTCGAACTGCGCGTTGACGTAGGGCAGGATCGTTGCCGCTTGCGTATTGTGAAATGCCTCAAAGTTCTTCAGGGTGAGGCCGGGGGGCAATTGTAATCCAGTCCGCAAGATGTTTTCGCGCACACCGGGTACGGGGAGATCTACGGTCAGAACGATGGCCTGATACCCGGCAGCGGTGGCGCGTTCGACGAGGCATTGGGTGATATGCCGGTCTTTATACACGTACACTTGGAACCAGTTCGCAGCTCCAACAGCGGCCACTTCTTCGAGCGAAGCATTGGATAACGTGCTGAGACATTGAATAATGCCAGCGTTTTTCGCCGCTTGGGCAATGGCCACTTCCCCCTCGGGGTGGGCCAACTGCGCCATCGCCGTAGGCGCGATGATCATCGGCATGGCGGTGGCGTGGCCCAAGATTGTCGTAGCTAAAGTGCGGTGGTTGACATTGGTGAGTACCCGAGGACGCAGCTTGATACGATTGAAAGCGGTGCGGTTCTCCCGTAAGGTGATTTCATCCGCAGCGCCACCGGCATAGTAACCGAAGAATGCCTCGGGTATCTTGGCTTGTGCTGCTTGCTCGTAAT
The DNA here is from genome assembly GCA_046727435.1 of bacterium. GTDB lineage: Bacteria > Tectomicrobia > Entotheonellia > J063 > CAVPRW01 > CAVPRW01. The sequence goes on from JBKPCR010000499.1 coordinate 1,372, forward strand.
CGAACGTGTTGATGAATTCCGTCATATCCGTTTCGATCCCTCATCCCGCACAGTACTTGTAAACTTCTCAAATGATCTCCACAGCAGGTCGTCAGCGCTCTAGCAGGCTAGACATAATGACTTCCGAGGGGTCGGCTGACCTCCAGTTGCACCGTGGGTGAGCTTCCCCAAAGCCAGAGCCACAGCATGCCGGAGCATGCACATGCACTTGGAGGTCAGCCATGAGCCAGTCTAGCACGCTTGACGTCGGATTGGATGTGCATCAAGAGTCGATCGCCGTCGCCTCTGTTGCCAAAGACCACGACGCCGAGGTCATCGACCTTGGGGCCATGAGCACTCGGCCATGCGACATTGATCAACTCGTCCGCACGCGGCAATCAACAGCCCAACGCCTGGTCTTTGTCTATGAAGCGGGGCCCTGTGGGTACTGGTGGTCTCGCGATCTGACCAAGAAAGGCGATGTCTGCTGGGTCGTCGCCCCCGCCTTGATGCCGCAAACGGCGGGCGACCGGGTGAAACCCGATCGCCGCGACGCGGTGCCACTGGCGCGCCTGATGCGCTCGGGGGCTCTCACCCCCGTCGATGTCCCCCAGGTGGCAGATGACGCGCTCCACGATCGTACCCGCGCGCGTGCAGACACCATCCGTGCTCTCCACACGGCCACGTGTCGTCTGAAGGCCTTCTGGCTCCGGCATGACATCCGGTCCACCGGCCGGGCCACCTGGCGTCCAGCCCACCTCCGATGGCTCCGCGAGGTGGGCGGTCCCACCCCGGCGCCGCCCATCGTCTTTCAAGCATACGTCCGAGCGCTCACCGAACACGCCGAGCGACTCCAGCGGCTGGCACCGGCACTCCACGAACAGGTCACCGCCTGGCGTTTAGACCCGGTCGTCGACGCCCTCCAGGCGCTGCGCGGCGTGCCGTTCACCGTGGTCGTGACCACGGTGGCCGCACTCGGCGACCTCACGCGCGTCGAGAACCCTAGACAGCTCATGAAATGCTTGGGGCTGAGCCCTTCGGAATCCTCCAGCGGTGCGCGACGCCGGCAGGGGTCGCTCACCACAGCCGGTCATCCCCATGCGCGCCGAGCCGTGGTCGAAGGGGCCTGGGCCTACCGCGATCCCGCCAAGGTCAGTCGCCACGTGCCACTCCGGCTGGAACAACTCCCGAACCCGATTCAAGACATCAGCTGGAAGGCCCACGTGCGGCTGTGCCAACGCTTTCGACGCGTGACGGCGCGCGGCAACCACGCCAACCAAGTCGTCGTGGCCATCGCTCGGGAACTGGCGGGCTGGATGTGGGCCATTGCCACAGAGATCGCCGTGACACCGTCAGCCTCAGAGATCGCTTGCTATGGAACCAACCGTGGAGAAGGATTCCACCGTGCATCGGCAGCGGCGCCGCCCCGGTGTGGTGCCACCCTCGACGGCGTGACGAGACCAGCAGGCACACTCGCGCCTCGAGTGAGGCCGGCACCCGACGGATGCCAGTCAGGTGGGACCCCATCCACGGATCTCAGCAGGATCACCCGTCGCTTCTGACGGGCTCCGCCGCTTCCGATGACCTAGGTCAAGGGATAAGGGGATAAAGAAGATGGAAAACAACTGCTAACCAACTCTTGACATTGGAAGTCATATCAACGCCCGCGCTCAGCCGTTCCCGAAAGCGGAAGCGAGGACGAGCGGACGCTGTAGGGCATCGGCTGCAGCGCCAGACTGTGTGAAAACCCTTTGAGATAGCTCATACGCCTATGATCGTACTGAGACCACACGACAGCACACGGGCTCTGGAGGATCTATGGACTATATCAGCGGCATGAACCGGGATCAAGTCTTGCTGTTTCCCGAAAGGGTCGATGGGTACATTGCGGACAATAACCCTGTTCGGTTTATCGATGCCTATGTCGAGAGCCTTGATCTTGTGGCCCTGGGGTTTACCCATGCTGTCCCCAAGGGCACAGGACGTCCCAGCTACCCCCCTGCAGACCTGCTGAAGCTGTACATCTATGGGTATCTCCATACGATTCGTTCCCGCCGCAAGTGAGAGCAGGAGACGCATCGCCATGTCGAGCTGATGTGGTGACTCTGTAAGCTCAGACCGGATTTTAAAACGATCGCCGCTTTTCGCCAAGATCATGCGACGGCACTCAAGCAAGTATGTCGAGAGTTGACCCGCTTCTGCAAACGGCTCGACCTATTCGGCCGTGAGCTGATTGCCATTGATGGAAGGACGTTTAAAGCCGTCACTAGTAAAGATCGTAATTTCACTGAACATCAACTCAAGCAGCTACTGAAGCAAATTAACGAAAGGCTTGAGGTGTATCTCAAGGAATTGGATCAACAAGATGCCATCGAGGCACCAGTGACCACCCCCACAGGGGATGAGCTGCGAGAAAAAATCGCCACATTACAGGCCCGCCAGCAAAAAGATGCAGACCTCCTGCCGCACCTTGAGGCGATCGGCGCCTCACAGATCTCCTTCACCGATGCTGATAGTCGTTCGCTGAAGACCAAACACGGTACGGACGTCTGTTACAATGTTCAGCTGGCCGTCGATCATCACCATAAACTGATTGTAGAGCATGAAGTCACGAATGACGTAGCGGCCCAGGCGCCATGGGCCACGAGGGCCACACGCGCGAGGGCCACCCTGGAAACCGATCAGTTAGACGCTCTCGCCGACAGGGGCTATGACAACGGCGATGAGGTCAAGAAATGTGTGGCGCAGGGGATCGTTCCCTCTATCCCGAAACCAAACACCTCGGCCCAGACCACATGAGGGCTCTTTGGGAAAGACGCCTTTCCCTATGATGCGCAGAACGATTGCGATCGCTGGCCTGCTGGCCAAGTCTTAACGTTTCGATTCGAGACGGTTGCACAAGGACGGCCGCTCCGCGATTATTCCACCTCCGCTTGCCAGGGATGTCCGTTCAAAGCTCAGTGCACGCGTACTAAAGGGCACCGGAGAATCACGCGATGGGTGCCTGAACGTTTGATGGAAGACATGCAGCCAAGAGTCCTGACAAATCCGGAGAAGATGCAATTACGGAAAAGTATTGTTGAACATCCCTTGGGTACGATCACGCGATGGATGGACCAGGGCTATTTGCTACCTCGCGTATTGGAAACAGTGCGAGGAGCAATGAGCCTCACCATTGTCGTCTACAATCTCACAAGAGTCATCAACATCCTCGGGGTCCAGGAGTTGATCGCCGCCGTGAGCTACCAGAGGATCATCCTCTGCCGGTACAAGGTCGAGATGACCCACAATGCCAGGCGAGGCCAATAGATCCTCATCAGAGGCCTTGGCTGACCCGGCAGGTATGACAGGCTTCCTCTCAACGCGGCGAGACAGGAACCCCTCAACCCCAACGGTGCACAGACATTCCATCGCCCCGATACAGAACTATGAGTTTTCACACAGTCTGTGCCCTGGTTAGACCATTGCTGTTTAGAGACGGTCGTCGTCCTCTGGCTCAACATGCGGCACGGCTTGTAAAACCTTCTCGAAATCGGCACGCTTGCCCTGCTGGGCTTCTCGGGTTAAATAGTCTTCTGTCACGAGGGCGGCCATCTTTTCTGCCGCCGCAATGACGAGAAACTGATTCATGGAAATCCCTTCTGCTTGGGCCAATTCCTTAATTTTGGCATGCAAGGACTTCGGTAATCGGACGGTGATCGTACTCATAACTCTCGACTCCTGAGGCGGTGTAAAAACTCGCGGGGACGTATGGGAACAATACCGAAATGCTCCTCAATCCTGCTCCCGGTAAAGTCGCGGAGATTGTGCGTAATAATGTAACGACGCTGGGACGCCACGGCCGCTTCCAGCACCATGTCATCCTGCGGATCTTTGAGCCAAGGGCGCCATAGAAAGAACACGCGTTGTCTGTGGGCAATACTGCACAAGTAGCGTAAGAAATTGAGAATGTCGTCTCGGGTACTAGCACCGGTCATGTGCTCGGGTCGTGTGAGCACGTCCTGATACTGCAGATATAAGGGCACCGTCAGCGCCATCTGAAAACGCTCCGACGGCAGCTGGAACACAATCGCATAGGAGGCCCCCATGTCTGAGCGGAGGGCAGAAACGAGCACATTGGTATCCAGAATGACCCGCATATAGTGGCATATATACCACCATTTCAGTGGGAGGTCAACCTTGAATAGATAGGTGGAACGCTATAGTAGGGCTAGCAAACTGGGAAAGATTGATTTCGGTTTTACGGTCTAATTGGGATAGGGAGGGGCCTCACGGCCTCCCCCCTCCCATACCACCGGACATACGGGTCACGTCTCCGGCGGTTCGGTGGATTCAGTCAGCGATGGGAACCGCGATGGAGGCGCGGCAATCCCAGGCCGTCGAAGTAGCTCCCCGGGAGCGCGATCGCCAGCGCCGGGCTGCGGCTGATGC
>JBKPCR010000500.1:0-4521 GCA_046727435.1 bacterium
ATGGGCGCCTATGAGGTGGCCGAAAACGGTGATTTCGCCAATTGGCGCATCCCCAACCGTAAAGGCGGCGGCATCGGTGGGGCGATGGACTTAGCGGCTTGTGCCAAGCGAGTGTTCATCGCGTTGGAGCATACCACCCGCGAGGGCAAGCCCCGTTTGCTCAAACGCTGCACCCTGCCCATCACGGCGCCGGGAGTGGTCAAACTGGTGGCAACCGACCTGGGACTGTTTGAGGTGACTCCCCAGGGATTTACACTCTGCGAGCACGCCCCAGGCTGGACTCCCGAGGAGATTCAGGAGCTCACCGAAGCCCGGCTGACCATCGCCGACGGCCTGCGGGAGTTCCGCTTCCGCGACCAGAATTGACGTCTAAGCACCGTTATCCAGCGTCGACACGGCCCGTTTTGAGCGCCATATCCGCTGTGAACACACGCCCAGATCTCCGTGTCGGCGCAGCGGCCTGGATGGGGGCAGGACTGTTCAAGCGCCAACGGGCCGCGTCCTGCGGAACACGCTGTACCATGAGCGCGTTACGGCGTAACTTCCGAATATCGTTTGTCCCCCTCTCCCGCCCCAGGGAGAGGGGCTACACCTTCCTCTCCTGTGTCTTATTTTCCCCTTGCGCGAACCGTCACGGCATCGGAGGCAATTGCGCGATGTAGCGCGCCAGGAGCTCGATGTCTTCGCCAGACAGCGGTTGGGCGGCCATCGTCATGCTGCCCTCCATGTCGGGGCGCGTCTGCGCCTTGAAGGCGCGCAACTGTTTCAGGAGGTACTCGTAGTGCTGTCCGGCCAGGCGCGGGATGTGTTTCTGTCCGACCAGCCCTGGTGTGTGGCAGGAATCACAGTAGTGCATCTGTACGAGCTTTTGGCCCGCCTGCGACTGTGCCGGGTCGATCGAACGGCTCAGCGCTATGGGCGTCTGCGCCGCATAGTAGGCGGCGATATCTTGCATGTCGGCATGGCTCAGATTCGCCGCGACCGGCGACATCTGGGGGTCGTCACGCTGCTGCTCCCGGAACTGCAGGAGCTGATAGTAGGTATAGAGCGGCGGCTGTCCAGCGAGAGAGGGAAAGGCCGGGTTGGTGGAGTGACCGTCTGGTCCGTGACAAGCAGCGCAGACCTGGGCTTTAGCCCGTCCGGCCTCGATGTCCGCAGAGCTTGCCTCGCCTGGGCCTATCAGCCAGATCAACGCAGCTAGGACCCTCATCAAACCTGGAACGCGCTGCATGGAGCCATAAATTACGCGGCGATAGTCCTGCCACAGCTGCCGGACACATACGACCCTGTTGGTTCGTGTATGAGTATCCGGTGCGGCCACGTCGCGGTTCATCGCTGGTAGCTAATGCGGTAGATCGCGCCGTTATAATCGTCCGAGACCAGCAGTGCACCATCGGGCATGACGTGCACGTAGGCGGGCCGTCCCCAGAACTCGTCCCCCTGGAGCCATCCCTCAGCGAAGACTTCATACTTCGGTGGCTGGCCAGGTATGAGCTCCACCTGCATGAGCTTGAAGCCGGACTTCTGGGTCCGATTCCAGGAGCCCCGCAGGGCAATGATGATTCGATTCTGGTATTCGGGCGGGAACATGGCGCCGGTGTAAAACCGCATGCCAATGGGAGCCACATGCGGCCCGAGTTTCAGAAGGGGCGGGGCGAATTCGGTGCAGGAACGCCCCCGACCGAACTCAGGATCGAGCACATCGCCCTGATGGCAGTATGGAAAGCCGAAGTGGACGCCAGGCCGCGGCGCGTGGTGCAGCGTATCGTTGGGGACGTCGTCGCCTAGCCAGTCTCGCCCATGGTTGGTGAAGTAGAGCTCGTTGGTCACCGGATGGAAGTCGGCCCCGACGCTATTGCGCACGCCACGGGCGACGTATTCGAACCCCCGACCGTCGGCGTTGACGCGGGCAATGACCGCATGCGTGTCGGGCGGTACGCAGATGTTACAGGGAGCGCCAATGTTGAAGTAGAGCTTGCCGTCCGGGCCGAAGAGCAGAAACTTCCAGCCATGGGGCAGGTCTCTTGGGAGGACATCATAGACCACCTGAGGCTCGGGCGGGTTGTCCAGCCGATCCTCAATCCCCTCATACTTGGTGATACGTGAGACCTCGGCCACATAGAGGGTCCCATCTCTGAAGGCCATGCCGTTAGGCTGCTGTAGCCCCTTGGCGATCGCTCTGCTCTCGCGCTTCCCGCCTTTGTCCACCACGGCATAGACATTGCCCACCCCGCGGCTGCCCACAAACAGCGTGCCCTTGCTGCCCAGGGCCATGGAACGGGCATTGGCCAGCATGTCTGCCCAAATCTCGATCTTGAAGCCGGGCGGTAGCTTAACCTTGTCGATTGGAATGTCCTTGGCTGGTATCGGGGCCGGCGGTTGTGCGTGGGGCGCTAGCGGCGAGGAGGCTTGCTCGGGCGAGCGTCCCTGTGTCCATGGTGGTGGTGATTGTTGCTGCGCGAGCAGTGGTGATGTGGCGCTCAGCCCGAGGACTATCGCGGCACTGATCACACTGGCTGCGACTTGGTGGATGCTGCGGGGCTTCGACCGTAACCGTGCGATAGCCATAGTGCCCCCTTTCTGACGCGTTCCCCGTAATAGCTTCCCGATGGCATGCAGGGCAAGATCTCTACACTCAAAGGCTTTTGCTCCTTCCAGCAGCGCCCCCAGAATAGAAGGGGGCAAGATCAATGTCAAGGCGGCATGGATGTGAGCTGGAAGGGTGCCGTGCTTTCCTAGTGATGTTTTGGTAAACTCGACGACAATGAATTGTGTTACTCTGGCCTATCGATCTATGAACACTCTCCAATATTTTTTCTATCGATAGATTTTAGCTTGGTTATCGCATCGGCGATAGGGTGGACTTAGGGGCGGGACGAACGGTAATGACCTTACTTGGTCGATGCCTCAAGAATGCGGCGATTGGCAGGTTAGATCAGGATAAGGGATTGCAGCGGTGGTAGACCCAGCAGCATGCGGCCTGCGGACTCAAACTGCGGCGCCGCTGTGCCGACATGCTGGGTAGCGGCATGGATATCGCGGAGTGCCCGCTGCAAAGGGCTACGCCGATAATTCGCCGAGGCCCCGGCGACAGTGTAGAGGATATTCACTGCTGCGGCCGCGCTGCGCGTGGCATTAGCCGCCGCCAGGAGCAGGTCGGCACGATCGCCAAAAGCGACCTGCCCAGTCGCAAGATGTGTCTGCCAGGTCTGTTGGACCACCGTGTGCAACCAGGCGCGAGCAGAGCGCACCAGCGCCACCGCTTCGGCGACACGGACCTGAAACAGTGGGCGGTCCCGTAGCATATCGGTTCCGACGTTCGGCTTTTTGGACTGCGCTAGCTCCAGACACGCGTCCAACGCCCCCTGGGCGATGCCCAGTGCCACTGCGCCAATCGCCAGCGCGAAGGAGGCGTAGAGTACATAGCGGTACACTGGACTCTGATAGTAGGTACATTGGGGTCTGATCCCAGGCTTGAACGCGCACGTGTAGGCCACTGGTACGAGGACCTGGTCGATCATCACGTCATGGCTACCGGTCCCAGACAAGCCACTCACATCCCAGGTCTCCACGATGCTGACCTGCCCGCTGGGCACGAAGAACAGGCGCACGTCGGGCTCCCCACCGTCCGCAAGACGCCGCTGGTCGCCATCGAAGACCTCGCAGCAACAGAAGATCCAGGTGGAGTGCTGACAGCCGCTGGCATAGGACCAACGCCCCGTCACGCGATAGCCCCCGTCGCTGACCACAGCCGTGCCATAAGGATGCACAACGCCCGCCGTGATGGCATGAGAGTCGCTGCCGAATACCTTCTCAGCGGCCTCGTCCGCCAGGAATGCCCCTAGCAAAGGATTGCCGCCGGCAATGAAGACGCACCATCCGGTCGACCCATCGATGCGTGAGATTGCCTCGACGACGCGATAGAAGGTAAGCGGATCGATCTCGAAGCCGCCGAGCGTGCGAGGTGTATACATGCGAAAGATGCCTGCCTCAGCCAGCGCCGTCACAACGACTGGTGAAAGGCGGCGATTGCGCTCAGCCTCGTCAGCATGGGCCCGAATCAGCGGTTCGAGTGTGTGGACAGCCCCGAGAAGCTGATCGACATTTGAGGTGTTGATTTCTGCCATCAGATGCCTCTGATTTCGCCTGCAGGCCGGATCAACCAGAACTTCACTCACTCCCGAACCCTCCCCCGTCGAGTGGGAGGGCTGGGTTGCTCACAAGGTAGGACTTTTTCGGACCCGGCACTAACCCTGTTGCCTTGCTCCCTGATGTTGCTCCTCGTCCTCGGGCTTGCTTTGCAGAGGTCGGTGGTTGTGGCCCCGAGCGCCGCGCAGGATTTTGGATGGCTGCAGGCATGGATACCTTGCGACGCTCGGCATGGCCCACAAGAGCTTATGGGTGCGACGTCGTGCTAGCGTTCGCGCACGACTGGATTACGCAGGACGCCGATGCCCGGAACCTCAACTTCCACCACATCGCCGTCCTTCATATTCTCCGTCGCCCCGTCGGTGCCCATCC
>JBKPCR010000501.1:0-6822 GCA_046727435.1 bacterium
GCCCATAATGTGAGGGAGCGCTGCGGCCCGAGTCGGCCGACTGCGTTGTTCATTTGGGTCATCGTTTGTCCAGACTGGATACGCCGCTGCCATGCCTCGGTCGAGTTCTTGAATTCGCCCAGTTCTTTCGGAACCGTGCGCGTCCCAATCGTGCCCAGCGCGTGACACGACATGCAGCCGAGGCTCTTGACGCTAGCCAGCCAATCAGCTTGGCTCTTCATGTTTGCTGCCATGCCGTTACCGTCAGGCCCGGTGCCAGGGAACTCGCTCTTGGCCGGGATCTTGAGCATGGAATACCAGTAGATCGCCGGGTAGTAGTCCGCCGCCGCGGCCGCATTCGGTGCCACCGCCGCCTGCAGGTTGAGGATCTTGCCGGGCACTGTCTGGACCTTGGGCGAATCGACGAGGCCGTAACCGCGCACCCACACGTGGTAATTCGCGTTCGGCAGATCAGGCATGACGTAACGCCCGCGATCGTCGGTGACCACGATCTTGGCGAATTTGGTGGGGAGGTCGGTGGTTTCTGCGATCACCCAGACGCCAGCTTCCGGCCCATTCGGCCCACCGACCACGCCGCCGAGATCGTTGTTGCCGATGCGGAACGCCGGGTCTGTGCTCTGCTGGGCGTTCAGCCGGGTTGACGAGGCGGTCAGCAGCACGGCGATGGCGATCGCCATCAAGCCAATGTACAACCCTCGTGTCGTCCTCATGTCCCCACTCCTTCTGTCCCTTCCTCCACAGTCTTCGGCAACCTGCACCAGCATCCAATGATCGGCAGTCGCCTCGCCCAAGAGTTGTCATGCGCGTATCATATCAAATCCGTAGCGATTGGGATCTTCATTCTGTGGTGCCTGCTGTGTGCTAGGCGCGGACATCAGGCGAAGCTTGGGCGATCCCATCTCAACACTCGCGATTGACCAAAGCCGGGTGCGCTCGCAGCTATCCTCTTGAGTCGGTGCCTGCTTTTTGTTACGCCCTAAACTTGTATTGTCAAGTCGATCTGGACTACATTGTGGAACGAGAATTTCCATGAAGAAAGGCGACCCGATATCCCCTCTCCTCCCTTTGTCAAAGGGGGGAACTCGCAGCGCAGAGCGATCTGTCGCAGGAGATCATGTGTACGAGTCTTGTGTGGTCTGCTTTGGAGCCTACCTATTGTAAGAAGGGGACCAGCCATGAACGTCAAGAAGCCGGCCACGATCGAGGACCTCTACGAGGTAGACGGCAAGGCCGAGCTGGTCAACGGGGAGATTGTCTTGGTGCCTCCGACGGGTGATGAACCGGGTTCTGCGGGTTTTGCGATTGCCGCGAGTCTCAGGGAGTGCGCACAGCAAAGGGGCCACGGCCGGGCATATCCGGAGGGGGTAGGGTTCCATGTGAACCTTCCGCATCGAGAATTATTTAGTCCCGATGCCGCCTATCACATCGGCCTCCGCACCGGCATGCGATTTCTGGACGGCGCACCGATCTTTGCGGTCGAAGTGCGCAGCGAAGGTGACTATGGCCCTGCCGCAGAGCAAGCCATGGCGCAGAAGCGCGCCGATTATTTCGCCTGCGGTAGCCTGGTGGTGTGGGATGTGGACTTGCTGAGCGCTGAGGTTGTAAAGGTGTATCGTGCCAGTGATCCCGACCACCCGACGAGCTATCGGTGTGGGGATATCGCCGAGGCGGAACCGGCAGTACCGGGGTGGCGGATGCCCGTTGACGATCTGTTTGCCTAGCGCACTCTACTCGCGGCCCCGCGATGCGATGCCTCTGACAGTATGCCTTGATCGTGAACCCTGGCGAGGCAGCTATGAGAGCTTGCTTGCAAGCGCCAAGATGATGACCACTGGACTCATGAGCAGGATCTCTCGTCTGATCGCTCGCAGATTCTGCCAACGCCCGCCCCTCATCTTGACATGGTGGCGAGTCTTCCTGATGGTCACGCTCAGAAACCAGGGTCGCTCTGCCTGATATCGCCGACGGGAGAGGGGCCAGCCCATCAAGAGCCCGCGACCCGGAGTGAAATAATCAAGACCCACATGGGACGCGTACGCCACGAAGATCAGCCCAGCCCGCACAAGCCAAGGCATCGCAGACCATGTCCACAGCGACGCTCCGATCGCCGCCACGATGAAAGCAGCCACGATCGTATGGCTGGCGCCCCGATGGAAGGCACGGGGGTAACCGGTGAGGAGTCCCGGGATGAAATCGACATCTGGCAGGTTGGCACTGATGAGGCAGCATGCCCAGGCCTCCCAGGCCTGGGGTATTCCAGGTGGAATGAGGGCAAGAGCGACGACACATCCTGCCAGCGTATGACCAATCGGTGAGGGCATCACTTCCTCCGCAGCAATCACGTCATGACACTACCCGTATCGGCTCGCACGACGGAGATCCACTCGTGCCCAGGAGCCCTCCCTATGATAGCAGCAAGCGTGAGACATCCGCTAGGCGATAGCGGCCTGACCTGCCGATGGACAAGGCTCCCCGTAGCGGATCTCCTGTGGGTGGTATGAGCAATGCCTGAGTTATCTGCACTCGCTTTTGAGGGCTGGGTTGGATGGCTCGGCGAGGGACATCTCCGGCAGGATGGTGGCAGGTAGCTCGCCACCATCCTGCTGAAGATTCTACTCTACCAGGATGGAGACAATTTTATCCGTACATTTCGTGTCGTAGCGGTAGCTTCCTGGCCCTCGTCAAGACGGGGATGTGCTACTGGCTAGCGTCTGATCACCAAGTTGCGAGCATCAACCACCCGGACTCCTTGGGTGCTTTGGGCCAACTGGATCGCCCTCTGACGCTCCTGCTCGCTCTTTACGATGCCGTTCAAGCTCACAGCGCCATTGGTGGTATCGACATCAATAGTTGACGCACTGACGACCGAGTCGGCTAACAAACTAGACTTCACCTTGGTGGTGATGGCGGTATCGTCGACGGCTTCGCCGACGCTCTGACGCCCAGTCATGGCTGTACAGCCCATGAGGATCAGCACCGCGATGACGATAGCCGTGTGTGTTTTGGCTAGATTCAATAGTTTCATTGTTCCTTGCTCCTCTCTCGCGAATACGCCCTTCCGAACGGCCTAACCGCGAACTGCTAGCCCATAGATCACAAACGCCCAGGCGTGGGTTCCATCCTCCGGCCGCTTCCCGAGGGCTCGATGGTATTCTACTACCTATCATGCGCACGCATGCTGCCCCTATGATAATGCAATGTCGATGCCCCTCTACCGGATACTAAGGTCTGCGTCAGCGGAGTACGGACACTTGAGTGCCGAAACGTCTAAGGCCGCCGAGGTAATAGAGCCACGGATGCAACCTCAGGGAATGGAGACGAGAGGATAGCGTTAGAATCGCTGCTTCGGGATCGGAAAAACCCCGCAGCTACCGCACTCATTATGAGAGGTGCACACGCTCTGCCTATCAATTTGAGAGGACCGTACAATAGGGTTCCCAGCGTGCCCAACTGAAGCCTCTCCCGTATAGCGCCCAGAAGGTCTGTGTTATAGTGAACGCTGGTGTGAGTTTTCACGGGAGGTTTCCTTCACAGCGACATACTGCTTCCGGTGCGAACGGCGCACCAATACCGTGCATGCCTTAACGACCGCTCTCAGAGTCCGCCTGGACGAAAAGGCGATCGGTATTTTTCCACAGCCCGCTTGAGGAGGAGTGACCCATGCCTGATCGATCATCTCTGAGCTTTGGGCAGGTCCAGTCAGCCATGAAGGCCATGATTGACAAAGCCATGCAGACACCCGAGGAGCCCGTGGCCATGGCGATCGTAGACGACACGGGAAACCTCGTGGCCTACATCAAGATGGACAATCTCCGGCTGTTTAGCCGCCGTCACGCGCTCCGAAAGGCTTACACGGCCGCCATCGTAGGCCTAGATACGGGGGCTCATGCCCAGCGGCTACATAGCCAGGGGAGAAGCATCAGCGAGTTGGGAGATCCCAATCTAACACATGGTCAGGGAGGTCTGGTGATCATGAAAGATGGCGTCATTCTGGGGGGCATTGGCGTCGGTGGCTATCCCAGCGGTCAGCGGGATGAGGACCTAGCGCGCGTGGGCCTCCAGGCCATGAACTTGTAGCGGAGGAGAGTAGTCTCCGCAAGGCTCGCTCCCCGGCGATCTCTGAGCTCGACTTTATCCATTTGATGATCAAGCAACACCAACAAGCGATTCCCGTCGTTGCCTACGGGGAGAGTTTATGGAGGTCGGGTAAAAGACGGGACATGCAAAAAAGTTCTCGCACCGAGAATCAATGGCTCACACCAGACGGCTTCCCTGCCTTGGGAAAATGGACAAAGTCGAGCTTAGTCGCCAGGGGGGAGGTCTCTCGTTGAGGCACACCTCATGGGCAGTCCCGGAGGATCGTCCCCAGACGGCATGGAATGAGCGGACTGAATTGGTCGAACGGCTCTTGGCAGCCTGTGAACTCTGCGGTTCGCAGGACCGGGTCCAGGTCCACCACAGAACGCCGCGGACTACAGGTTCAGCAAGGCAGCGAGGCTGCCTGCAACCATAAAGCCAGGCGTTTTTGTTTCGTAACGAACCTCCCCTCGTGTATAGATCTACCCACCATGTGTATGGCTGATCGGTTGGCTAACTCAACAAATTTGGAAGACAATCTTCGACTTCCTCCGCCTTTCAATCTTCTTCGCTGCTTAATTGTGCGCACCCCCGCCTCTTTCCTCTTCCTCTTCTGTGCGCTTTTCAGGTGAACACTTCTAGAGACTTAGCTCCATCCGTCAGCCTGGCACAATCGTTGCCAGGGAAATGGATGGTATGACGGCCTGATCTTGCGGTTGAGTATGCTCGAGATGCATGATCGCTGCGGGAGAGAATGCAAGAGGGGCGAACTGTGCCATGTGTGGTGCTTCAACATTCTCCGCATGCTCAAAGGCTACTTCAAAGGCACCGCTCTCTAGAGCTTCATACACGGGTCGGTAGTGATGGGATAGGAGAGATTCGATGCCAAAAGTTCTCATTAGCCACAGTCATAAAGATGAGGAGCTCGCAAAGAGTCTTGTCGAGTTTGTGCGGTCGGCACTTGATCTGCCAAACGAAGAAATTCTCTGCACATCAGTCCCCGGCACTCAATTGGCATTCGGAAGCCCGATATCAGAGCAGCTATACGATTAAATATCAAAATCGTATTGCCATCCAGAGAGATTTTGAAGACCTCCAAGGGCTTCGAGATATCGTCCATATTGTTAGTTTTGTTAGTGGTAATAAACTTATCTTATATGGGTTTATAGGAAATACCATATCCAATATTGAAAATCCAAGAGACATTTTAAATAAGATTTTCGGAATCATGAAGATAAATGATCTATTATTATTCGAAGCACAAGTTGTTAATGGAGATCATTTTACAAAGATGAATTACATAAAGCTGCTAGAGAAGAGTATAAAAGTAAGGCGTTTACAGAGCTTGCTACAAGCGCACGAAACAATACGCAAACTTACCTATTACTACGGATGACGAAAAGTCATACGACGTGGAATCATATGATGATACAGATTATTTCGTGAAAAACTATTCTGAGAGTGGTGATCCTGTATTAACGGTAGATTGCCATTATATTAATCAAACGAACCAGACGATAAAGATCCAGATCGTTCCTCTTAGGGGAGAAATTGCTTTTCAACCAGGCGACAAAATCAGGTTATACAAGTCTAGGAAGTGGACAAAAAACTCTCTTCTAAAGCTAGTAAGCTTACACGGATTTGAAGTATTCAAAGAAGTGGACGAATCCGCTGAAGAACTAGAACACCTGCCAGAGCCAGTTTTTGGAGGTGATGGGACTGGATTTATGACTCTTTTGCTCCGCAAACACACAGAAGAAAGTTGGGTTGCAAAAAGTGATAAGAGCTCGTCGAGGACTCTCAACACGCTCTAAGAAGCCGTAAGGAACTTGAGGGAATAAAGGGGAGCGGCATTGACCTCGCTAGACGTGATTCACGCCATGAAACTCGGCGTTGGCGTGATGTTGGCTAATCCGTATTAAAAGATCCACCGTCGGGATGGTGCTCGCTCCCCACAATGCCACAAGGTCTCAGGAATCGCGCCGAGGGGAAATTTAGCCCGCCGGAGGATGCTAACCCGAAACCACCCATAGACGGTGAGCGGCGACGATATCAAGGTGGTTTTCCGCAGGGCTATAACAGTACACGTCCCTGGGGTGCTTTCCTCCGAATAATGGTGTCGGCGTCGATCAAGTCAAAATGCTCTCCCCAGCGTTGAGCGCGGGGATTGAAGACGGAAACCGTGGCTCGACTCTCTGAATCGAGGGCCTCCTGCCGGTTGGTCTTTTTTACGATGGTCTCGTAAACTATAGGTGCAAGTATCCTCAGAGGACATTTCCACCGCACGCCCCAGAGCGCTTACGCCACCATCTGTGGTGCCGCTAATGGTCCAGGCGGTAGACGCGCGCCGCCGTGTCGTGGAACAGCTTGGCCTTCTCGTCCGCCGAGCAGCCAGAGGTCAGGCGCTTGAACGCGTTCCATAGCACAAGGTAGCTGCAGCTCGCCTTATCTACGGGAAAATTCGACTCGAACATGCAGCGGTCCACCCCAAATTGCTCCAGCATGTATTCGTAATAGTGCCGGGTGGCGTCCACGAGGTCCTGGCTGCTGGGCGGGCGCGACTTCTCATGCCAGTCAAAGCCGTTCACCTCCATGTTGATCCCACCCAGCTTGGCCACGACGTTGGGGCAGGTGGCCAACTCGGCCACGTGGGCGCGCCACTGCGCGAACACCTCTTTGGCTTTGCCGGCATAGGGGCCGATGCCGATGGGCCCGCCAAAATGATCGAGGATGATCGTGGTGTTG
>JBKPCR010000502.1:0-4868 GCA_046727435.1 bacterium
ATGCTCGACGTCATGAGCGGTGGGCGGTTGGTGGCGGGTTTTCCGGTGGGGACGTCGATGGATACCAACTTCGCCTATGGCCAGGTGCCCGCCACGCTGCGCGACAAGTATTACGAGGCGCATGACCTCGTCATCCAGGCCTGGACGCGCCTAGAGCCTTTTGCCTTCAATGGCAAACATACGCAGCTGCGCTACGTTAATATCTGGCCGCGCCCGGTCCAGAAGCCACACCCACCGATCTGGATCCCTGGCGGTGGCAGCATTGAGACGTGGGAATGGGTGACCCAGCAGGGCCATATGTATGCTTATCTAAGCTACTATGGCTTTCTCCGGGGCAGAAAAGTGCTCGATGGTTTTTGGGAAACGCTCGACCGGATGGGGGTGGATCACAACCCCTATCGCGCCGGATTTTTGCAGCTTGTCGGTGTCTCTGAGACCGATGCACAGGCTGAAGCTGATTACTCCGAGGCAGCTGACTATTTCTACAATAAGTGCCTACATGTCTATCCTGGCTATGCCGAGGCTCCTGGCTATCGAACGATCAAGACCATTCGCGCGGGCATCCGACCGCAGATCGGTGAAGAAGCGAAGCGGATCCGCGAGAACCTCAAGTGGAAGGATTTCATCGAACAGGGCTATGTGATTGCTGGCAGCCCGGCAACCGTGCGCGAACGCTTACAGGAAGCTATCAAGATGCTCAACGTTGGCCATCTGATGGTGCTCTGCCAATTCGGCAATCTGGATAAAGAGCGCACCCGAAAGAACACTGCGCTGTTCGCGAAGGAAGTCATGCCGCACCTGCGCGACATGTGGAATGGTTGCGAGGATCATTGGTGGCCGAAGCCGATGCCCGTGCGAGCGGTGCCACAAGGTTAGGGCAGACAGCTAGCCCCTCACCCCCGCCCTCTTCCGATGGGAGAGGGCGGGGGTGGGACGTCTAAGTTATCCATCAACCTAGCTGCGCAGCTTGAACTTCTGGTACCAGGTCGAATCGGCGCCAGGGCCGACTGGAGACACACGCACGTCCAGGACATAGGGCTCGCCGCCGGCAATGACTTCCGCGGCTCGCCGCAGGGCGCGCTCGAGGTCCTGTGGCGCGGTCACCTTGGCGCCATTGATCCCCTGGGATTTGGCAAGCATGGCGAAGTCGATCTCGGGATCCCCCAGATAGACCTCAGGGTATTTGTTCTGCTTGGCCAATTCCCCACCCCAGCTGGCGAAATTAGTGCGCACGGTCTGATAATTCAGGTTATTCCACACCAACGTGAGAATGGGCAGACCATAGCGCGCCATGGTCCAGAAGCCTGATGAGCCGTACATCACCGCCCCATCGCCCAGACTGCACACCACTGGCCGGTCTGGAGCCCCCAGTTGCGCGCCAATCGACGCCCCGATACCATAGCCCAAGGAGCCACCAAAGGTGCGGATTTGGCGCCATTGCCCCTTCTCGAATCCGAAGGGCATGAGATGATCGGCAGCCCTGAAATTCTCCGAGACCACGAGGGTATCTTCCGGCAGCACCTGGCTGGCAATGTAGGCCAGATAGTTGGGATGAATCGGCGTCTCGCCAGCCAGGCTGGTCATCTCCTCGCGGCGCTGTCGGGTGCGCCATTCGCCCTGCTCACGTAAGTGGATGCCGCGGCGTTGGATATGGGGCTGGCGGGCATGGTCTGGCTTCCAAAGCGCATTGAGGGCTTGCAGCAGCGGGCGGACGTTGCCCCACACGCTAATATCCAGCCCAAAGGTGTTGCCCAGCATCGTGTCATCATGCCCCATACCGATGATCATGCCAGCCTTCCGGAAGCGCAAATCGACCTCGCCCCCACGACAGCTCTGGCGGTATCCCACGCAGCACACCACGTCATAGGGTTCATCGGAGATGTTCTCGACGGCACCGACATAGTTCGCATGCTGCACTGGGAAACTGCCGTAGTCGAGCGTGGTGGTGGCCACTGGCAGCGACAGACGCTCGGCGAACTCAACGATTTCGTGCTCAGCATGTGCGGAGCGAATGTCTGGACCGACCACGAGGAGCGGATGTTCAGCATTGAGCAGGGCATCGAAGATCGTGCGCAGGACCCCCTCATCCGGCAATCGCCCCATCAACGGTGCGGCTCCTGGGTGGATCGTGGCCTCCACATCTGGGGTATCCAGGGCCTGACTGGTGTAGGCGATATAAACTGGTGCAGTGGGCAGCGACATGGCCTCCTGGAAGGCGCGTCTGGTGACGGTGGGAACACCGCGGGGATCCCAGACTTCCCACCGCCGCTTGGTGATATCCTCCACAACCCCCATCTGTGAGTACCCGCCGCTCGATCCCAACACGACGTGATCGCCGAAGGACCCAGTATCGCGCATGGCCGCAGTGATCACCATGGGTGTCCCATCGAAATAGGCATTCTGGAGCTGCCCAGAGCCCTGCCTGGTGCCGGCGGCCAAGTGAATATTGACGAATGCTGGTTTGCCACTGGCCTTGGCATACCCATCCGCCGCTGATAGCACCAGGGGTTCCATCAAGAGCAGAATGGGTTGCACACCAGGGACGGCGAGGAGACCGTTGAAAAAACCAACCTCGGCACTCCCGGTGTTCGTGAAGGCATAGTCGACGCCTTGCGCGAGCAACTGATGCACGAGCAGCTCGCCTCCTGTTCCGATCACGGTTTTACGTTCCATAACGGTATCCTCTTTAGCCCTGTGGGATGTTGTCGGAAGCTTATAAGAATGATACATGGCCCTTATACTCCATCCCAGGGCCTTGGTCAATGGTCAGCATGGGGGGGTAGAGAGGAAATTGGGCCGGAATAGGCAGTGTGGGGCTGCAGCTCAAATACGGTCAACCCAACCCGGGTCGGCCAAGAATGCGGTCAGCCGCTCTAACTCGGCGGTGAGTTGTTGCAGGATGATAACGGCCTTATCGAGTCGGGCCGTGTGGCCCATAATTTCGAGTTCATAGGCCAGAGTCCGAGCGTTGCTGGCCGCGATGGTGCCCAGGGCTCCCTTGAGACTATGGGCTGTACGCTCCAATTGGCAAGCATCAGCGCGGTCTATCGCTTTGCGGAGGTCGGTCATCTGCACAGGGTAATCCTCGAGAAAAAGCTGGCCCAACTCCGTCAGAAGGGCCTTGTCGCCATCCACGATGCCCATGAGGGTGGTCGGATCGACCGGTAGCGCAGCTGCAGCCATCTGTCCGGGTTGGATACCGAACCGTGCGGTGAAGTGAAAGGTGCTACCGCGGCCCACCTCACTGTCGATCCAGAGTCGACCGCCCATAAGCTCAACCAATCGCTTGGCGATCGTCAGGCCGACCCCGGTACCTCCGTATTTGCGCGTGGAGGATCCATCGGCTTGGGTGAATGGCTCCAGGATGAAGTGCTGTCGTTCGGCGGGAATGCCAATGCCGGTATCGACCACGGTCACATGCAACCAGATCTCCTGATCGGCCGGGCGTTCGGTCTCGACTCGCACCACGATCTCGCCTCGTTCGGTGAACTTGATGGCGTTGTCGACGAGGTTGACGATAATTTGCCGCAGACGTCCCGGATCGCCGATCAACCCATCGGGTATCTCCGGCGTCACATGATGTGTCAGTTCGAGACTCTTCTGATGAGCGCGAAGGTCCATTGTCTGCAGTGTGGCTTCTAGGAGTTTCCGCAGATGAAAGTGGATGGGCTCAAGGCTGAGCGTGCCAGCTTCGATCTTCGAGAAATCCAGGATATCGTTGAGAATGCCGAGCAGGGAGTCGGCGGAGCCCTTGACGATGGTCAGATACTCTCGTTGTTCGGGAGTCAGGTCCGTATCAAGCGTCAGCTCTGTCATGCCGAGGATGCCATTCATCGGCGTGCGAATTTCGTGGCCCACATTCGCCAGGAATTCGCTTTTCGCCCGGGTGGCCGCTTCCGCGGCATCGCGCGCAGCGGCCTGGGCGGCATATAATGAGGCGTTTTGGATGGCAATCGCGGCCTGGCTGACAAAGCTGTCCAGAAGGCTTTGTTCATCCGGATCGAGGTCGAACGGCTTTCGTCCGCTTAGCACCAGGACGCCCAGCAAAGCCTCCTGGTGGATGATAGGGACCGCCAGCAGGCTGCTAATGCGATGGGTCCTCCACCAGTCTGCGCTCATGACACGCTCGTCAGCGAAGACATCAGGGATATCTAGCGGCTGCCGGTGGACTGCTACCCATCCGGCGACACCCGTGCCGAAAGGCCGCTCTCGAATCAAGTAATCGGCTGCCAGTTGAGCTTCGGAGGAAGCTCGCACGGTCAGGGTTTGCGTCGTTTCATTCGTGCTCCAGATGCGCACGAATGGCACATCCATCAGTTTGGCGGCAGCCTTCGCGATCTCGTGCAAGACGGCATCCATACCGAGAGAGGAAGAGATCAATTGGTTCAAACGGGTAAGCGTATAGAGACGCCTGGTGCGTACTTCCTGACTCTCATACAACTGCGCATTTTGAATGGCCACGGCCGCATGGCCGGCCAGCCGGAGCAGGATGCCCTCGTCGTTATCGGTGAATGGGCGATAGCACGCATTAGTCACAATCAATAGCCCTGTCACCTCATCGCCGATGAGGATAGGCACCACCATCGAGGCAATCGTTCCATTGGCGTGGGCCCAGGACGCATAATCCTTCGGAAAGCGCGGATCCGACAGATAATTATCCGTACGAAATGGTCGCTTGCTGAGCAATACCTGCCCCCCGATGCCCTTCCCCGGCTCGATGGTCGCGTCGCCATACCCCTGATATTTGGCTCCCGCCCAGTACCGAAAGCGCATCGCACTCGATTCGGGATCGCGCAACGTAATGCGGGCTTGATCGCTCCGACAGAGCTCCTTGGCCCCTTCAACCACGCGCTGGAGAACAGTGTCCA
>JBKPCR010000503.1:0-12039 GCA_046727435.1 bacterium
ATGGCGAAGCTGCTGTATGGTGGCGGCTTAAGGCTGATGGAATGTCTGCGACTACGCGTCAAAGACCTAGACTTTGCCCAACGTCAGATCATCGTGCGCGACGGCAAAGGCATGGAAGATCGGGTCACGATGCTGCCTGAAAGTCTGATCAGCCCCCTCCAGGAACATTTATCGCACGTCAAGCGCATACATGCTCAAGATGTGGCTCAAAAGGTTGGGCCGGTCTATTTACCGTTTGCGTTGGAACGTAAGTATCCGCATGCCGGCCGGCTCTGGATCTGGCAATACGTCTTCCCCTCCGACCGTCTGTCGGAGGACCCGCGGACGGGGATCATGCGCCGCCATCACGCGAATGAGAGTGGTTTGCAGAAGGCGGTGAGCCAAGCAGGGCGTTCGGTAAGGCTCAACAAACGCATCAGTTGTCATACCTTCCGACACAGTTTTGCCACGCATCTGCTGCAACAGGGCTACGACATCAGGACGGTCCAAGAACTTCTCGGGCACAAAGATGTGAAGACCACCATGATTTACACGCATGTACTCAATCGAGGCGGCCTGGCTGTGCGCAGTCCGCTGGATTAGAAGTGTTGGCGTGGCTCCCATGTGCTGCGTGCGTCGGGTATAATCGTAATACTGTTGCCCACAAGACTTCGTTGTCGCCGGCGCGGAGCGAGGCTAGATATGAGGTCCGTAACGTTCACCAGGAAGGAGGCAGGGCATGGGGTTCGACACGACTACAGCGCTGGGTGCCATGACCGGGGCGCGATACATCGAGAGTCTCAAAGACGGCCGCGAGGTCTGGCTGGACGGCGAGAAGGTCCATGATGTCACCACCCACCCAGCCTTCACGGGAATGGTCCATGAATTGGCCCGGATCTACGACCTCCAACACACCGAAGTGTACCGGGATCAGATGACGTTCATCCCGCCCGCGATGGGCCAGCGCTGCAGCCTGTCCTGGCTGCTGCCACGATCGCACGAAGACCTGAAAAAGAAGCGCCGCAACAGCGAGCTCTGGAACGAGCACTGTTGGGGGCAGCTTGGGCGTGGCCCCGATATCCTGGCCCCGTATATCATTACGCTGTACGACATTCGTGAGACCCTCAGCGCCGTGCGGCACCCTCGCTGTGATTTCGGGGAGAACGTGGTGAACTACTATCATTACTGCCTAGAGCACGACCTCTTCCTCACTCACGCCCTCGGCGACCCGCAGGTGGACCGCAGCCAGCAACCCCAAAACGAGCCACGCACAGCCCAGGAAGAGGAACTGGTTCTGCACGTCGTCGAGGAGACGGAAGCCGGGGTCATTGTGCACGGGGCCAAACAGCTAGCGACCGCCGCACCCATCTCACACGAGACCTACGTCTCTCTATCGGCCACGTTCGTTCGGCGGGCCGACCCCAAATTCGTCCTGGCTTTCGCCATCTCCACCAACACCCCAGGCCTGAAAATTCTCTGCCGTGAGCCGGTCTCACAATGGGTGGGGAGCTATGGGCACCCCCTGGGCATGGTGTATGACGAGCAGGACGCGATGCTCTTCTTCGATCATGTGTTGGTGCCCTGGGAACGCGTCTTTGCGCTGTACGAGGCCTCTCTGATCTTAGAGCGGTATCAGAGTGGGGTGAACTTCATCGGTTGGGCTAATCTCTGCCGTATCCATGAGCGCATGCGCCTCATCACCGCGGTGGCCACCTTGATTGCCGAGGCCATCGGTGTCATCGAGTACCGTGAAGTGGCGGCCAAGCTCGGCGAAATGGCCACCTACGCCGAGATGTGGCGCCACGCCATGGATGGCGTCGAGCATAACGCCTTTATAACCAAGGGGGGGCTGATGTCCCTCGGTTCGATGTCCGGCATGAACATCTTCTTTGCACAGACGTCAGCGCGGATGGTCCAACTGCTGCGCGAGATCGCTGGTTCGGGCCTGATCATGCAGCCCAGCGAGAGAGACTTGGCGCACCCTGAGCTCCGGCCATATCTGGAAAAGTACATGCGCGGCAAAGATGTGGATGTGGCGTATAAGGCCCGGCTACTCCGGTTGGCCCATGACCTGGCGGTGTCCTCCTTTGGGATGCGCCAGGAACTCTACGAGTACTGGCATGGCGGCGACCCGAACCGGAACCGTATCAATTTGCTGCGTAGTTACGACCAGCGCGACATCATCGATCGCATCAAGACATTGGTCGCACAGCCATTGGCGCATGGGTAGACATCTCAGGGGTGCTGGGTCGAGGATACATCTCACCCCGCCGGCAACGACCAGTATCATCGCCCTGGCATTAGGGATTTTGCTTGACATTTCATGTATCTAGGAGTAGAGACGAGGCAGTCGTGGCTGGGGAGAATAGCCACTGAGCCGGGCACCTGGCTGATACACCCACAATGCATGTGGCGTCGGGTCTCGAAGGCGCTTGTCATCGTTAGGAGGAGGGATAGCATTATGCGGTTGCGCTCGTGGGTTGTGTGGTTTCTCGTGGTTGCCGCCCTCACAATGGTCCTGACGCCATGGGCTGGCGCCCAGACTCGAGCGGCTGGAGAGTTGGTCTGGGCCTGGCATGTCACCATTGCACCGTCATGGTTCGATCCGGGCGAAGTGCCGGCCCAGATCACGCCTTTTAGCCTCATCTATGCTATGCACGATGCGGTGGTCCGCGCTATGCCAGGGGAACGCATGGGCAACAGCCTAGCGGAGTCCTGGAGCGAGAGTCCGGATGGACTGGTGTATGAGTTCAAGTTGCGGCAGGGCCTGCGCTTTCACAATGGCGATCCCTGCACAGCCGATGACGTGAAATTCACCTTCGAGCGCTATAAAGGTGCGGGAGCCAGGGAGCTCAAGGACAAGGTCAAGCAGGTCGAAATCGTCGATCCCCTAACGGTGCGCTTCCAGCTGCAAGAACCCTGGCCCGACTTCATGACGTTCTATGGTACCACGGCCACGGCCGCGGGTTGGGTAGTACCCAAAAAATACCTTGAGCAGGTGGGGGATGATGGCTTCAAAAAACACCCCGTCGGTCTCGGCCCGTTCAAGTTTGTGAGTCACACTCCAGGGGTAGAGGTCGTGCTCGAAGCCTATGAGGGATATTGGCGTAAGGTGCCCTCTGTCAAACGCATCGTCATGAAGGGGGTTCCCGAGGCCACCACGCGCCTGGCGATGCTGAAGCGTGGTGAGGCCGACCTCGCCGCCGCCCTGCAAGGGGCGGTCGCCGAAGAGGTGCAGCGCGACCCCAACCTCAAGCTCGTCGACACGCGGCATCCGTCGATCTTTTGGCTGGAATTCGCCGAGCAGTGGGAGCCGAAATCGATCTGGGCCGACATCCGCCTGCGACAAGCGGTCAATTATGCCCTCGATCGCGAAGCCATCAATCAGGCGGCCTGCTTGGGCTATTGCCCACCGGCAGGCGTCATCGTTCCCCGCCTGATGGACTACGCCCTGCAGGTCGAGCCAGCGCCGTATGATCCGGCTAAGGCCAAGCAATTGCTCGCCGAAGCCGGCTACCCGAATGGGCTGGACGCCGGGGAGCTGGTGCCGATTCCCCCCTTCACCGATGTCTCAGAGGCCGTCGTGAACTACCTGACCGCCGCCGGCATCCGTGTCAGGATGCGTACCATGGAACGCGCTGCCTTCCTGTCGGCCTGGCGCGAGAAGAAGCTGCGCGGGGTGTTCATGACCGCTGTGGGGGCCTCAGGCAACGCCGCCACACGGGCGGAGGCGTTCATGTATTCCAAGGGCACGTATGCTTACGGGGGTTATCCCGACATCGATGAACTGTTCCAGCAGCAGGCGCGCGAGCGCGACCGTACCAAGCGCGAGGCCATCCTGCACCAGATCCAACGGCTCACCATCGAGCGGGCGATGTTTGCCCCGATCATGGACTTGCGCGGGCTCCAGGGTGTGGGGCCACGCCTAGCTGAGCATACCATCAACTCGATTCCCCTGCACCCCGGCCCAGCGGTGGAGGACATGCGACTCAAAGAGCCATAACAGTGATGTACCTGTCGTGGCCGCGGCAGAACTTGGCGAGGCCTTGAGGCCCTATACTTGACATCGGTTACGGCCTAAACTAACGTGCCCGTGTGCTACACGAAGGTCGCGCCGGGAGCGAGATCCCTGCACAGCGATGCTGGTCGCGTGCTAGGCGCGAGCCGTGTTGCTTTCGTGGCTGCGTCTGGCCGCCAGTGAGCACGACTTGGAAGAGGTAGAGTAGCTTCTGAAAGGAGGGTGCCATGGGTTGGCTCGATCCAGCAGAACTGCAGCAATTATTGCCAGCCGAAACCTCGGCGTTTCCGTCGCCGATTCCGACGCAATCGGTGTCCAGCGACGAATTCATGCCCGCCCCGCAGACTGCGAAGCAGCGGGAGTTCGAATCACGCGTCAAGGAGTATGGCGCCACCCTGGCGCGCCAACAGGGCATGAGCCGGCGCGCCTTTTTCACCACTGCGGCGGGGATGGCGGCGGCCTTCGTCGCCATGAACGACACTTACGGGCGGCTGTATACGGTGAGCCGCGCTGAAGCAGGCACGCCGGAGATGGCCAACGATCGCGCCAAGCAGCTGGCCGACCAGTTCATCATGGACATGCATACCCATTTCCTGCGCGACGACACCCGCCTTGAGAACTTCGTGCGCGCGTGAGACGGTTGGCAAGGCCGGCTGGAACCCGGCATTGGCGGGGAACCCCCAAACCCTGGAGGACTTGAAGTTCGCCAACTATGTCAAGGAGATCTTCCTCGACAGCGATACCAAGGTCGCCTGTATCAGTGGCGCACCGTCCGATCTGCCGGAGGACTGGTTCCTGACCAACGAGATGAAGGCTGAGGCGCGTGCTAAGGTCAATCAGGAAGCTGGCACGCGCCGCATGTTAGCGCACGCCATCTTCACGCCGGGCCAGCCTGGGTGGCTGGAGCAGGTCGATCGGGTGATCACCGACCTCAAGCCCGACTCGTTCAAGGGCTATACTATTGGCGATAACACCAACAAGCACCTGAGCAAGTATCCGTGGCGCATGGATGACGAGAAAGTCGTGTATCCGTTTTATGAACGGTGCGAGAAAGCCGGGATCGTCAACATTTGCGTGCACAAAGGACTGTTCTCGCCGTCGATTGAGCAGAAGTTTCCCCACCTTCTGGCGCACTCCGATGTACGAGATGTGGGCAAGGCGGCGAAGGACTGGCCGCAATTGAATTTCATCATCTATCATTCGGGCTACCGCTTCGGTGGGGGCGGCGGGCCAGAAGAAGGGTGGATACAGTTCGAGAAAACGGGACGGGTCGAATGGGTCAGCGACCTGGCCGAGATTCCCGCCAAATACGGGGTCACCAATGTCTACGGCGACCTAGGGCAAATTTTCGCCCAGTCGACGATGGCCAACCCGCGGCTGTGCGCCGCCATGATGGGCATCCTGGTGCGTGGGCTCGGCGCTGATCACGTGTGCTGGGGGACAGATGCGATCTGGACCGGGTCGCCGCAATGGCAGATCGAAGCCCTACGTCGGCTCGAGATCCCGGAGGACATGCAGAAGCAATATGGCTTCGAGCCCCTAGGTCCGGCCGATGGGTCAGTCAAGACAGCGATTCTGGGGGGGAACAACGCCCGACTGTATAAGTATCCGATTATGCAGAAGAGTGAGCTCGCGCACGACCGCTTCGCGCAGCTTCGAGAGCTGTACGAGCAGGAAGGCGGAGGCCGCAGCAATCTCGCCTATGGCTACATTCGCCGACGACTGGCATAAGCGCCTGTCCAAAACCTCTCACACCCTTTATTTCCCTCTCCCTTCGGGAGAGGGAAATGTCTCTGGAACTTGATCCTAGTGTCTGTCCCTTTCATTAGGAAAGGCGATACCAGAAGCGTTGCAGAGCAGCGCGTGGCGCTTAGTTCGGCGACTCGAAGGCGAGCGTGGCGTAGCGCATGAAGATGCCGCCACGCGGCTCGGCCAATGGCCCGTTCAACACGAGCACAGCGATCACGCATTTGCTCCCCGGGACGGCGTTGTTACTCACCTCCACCCGCTGTGAGGCGTTGATGCCAACGATGACTCCCGTCGTCCGGTCGATCTGACCGTTGACCCAGATCTCCCCATAGTTATCGATATTGGTTTCGAACCATACCCGTGAACCAGCGACATCGACGCCATTCACGCTTGGCGGGATTTCCACGGTGATTCGGTACCAGGCAAAGGTAAAGCCCTCAGAGCGGCTGGCCCGGACATTCGAGCACACCTCCCAGCGCGAGTCGTCATAGTCCGCTTGGCGCGCCGGGCTGGCCTTAAGTTGAGCAGTGAGCCCTTCATTAGGCTCACCCGGAACCAGACCTGGGGCCACCCTCCACTGTCCCTTGACCTTCTGACGGTCCTCAGCGGTGTTCAAGTCGAGCGCTAGTCTGGGCATATGACATTCCCCCCACAATCACCAAGTTGACATGGCTGTCTGCTGAGCGTCTTCTGAACCAAGTAGGGATCGAGGGCGTCAGTGTAAGGTAGCGACCGCTGGGTGTCAATGGGTGCCAGCACACCACTGTCCCCATTCGCGGCCGCATGCCTCCCCAGGCGCCCGATACCGTGCGGCGCTAGCCATCAGCTCAATTGCGCCGCGAGAAATAGGCATCGGTGGCCTGCTTGAGCCCGGCAATGGCGTGCCCATGCAAGGCTTCTTTACGCTCGCTCGCCCACTGGTTGGACGCCATGATACCGCTGAGGCTTCCCTGGAAATGCGGCATGACATAGCGGGCAAATAGCTCATAGCTACGCAGCCGCTTCTCCCGCTGCACATAGTCATCCACCCGAATCATGAATCCGCCAAAGCCCCCGCTCGCCTCTTGCAGGCGCTCAATACCAGCGATGCAGTCCTCAGGCGTCCCGACGAGCCATTGGTTGTGCTCTACCATGAAGTCCACGATCTTATCCATGGGTACGTCGGGGGCTGGATTACCCAGGGTGCCAGCGAAATATTCCGTCACCTCGCGGCCGCCACCCATGCGCACATTTTCAATGGCTTCATTGCGGTTTTCCGCCACATGGCAGGGTACCACCAGCCGCCAATCCTCGCGGCGCAGGGTTCTCCCATGCGCTGCCGCGGTCTCTTCACCGATGGCCCATAGCTCCTTTAAGCTGGTTTGCCGGACGGTTGCCCGCGGAATGCTCAGCGACAGCACCGATGCCCCATACTTTCCAGCCAATTGTACGCCCGCCGGTGATTGCACCGACGCCACGGCGATGGGGACGTAGGGCTCTTGATAGGGACGCAGCTGGAGAACGGCGTCATGCAGTTCAAACCAGTCACTCGTATAGGTCACGGGCTCTGTGCTCTCGAAGAGTCGCACGATGATCCCCAGGGCTTCGTCCATCCTCTCGCGTTGGCGCTCAGCCGGAATGCCAAGCATCACGGCATCGGACGCCAGTGCCCCGGGGCCAACGCCCAGGATGACCCGCCCACGGGTCAAGTGGTCCAGGAGCACCATGCGGTTGGCCACCATGAGGGGGTGGTGATAGGGCAGACTGATCACCCCAGTGCCCAGCCGGATGTGCCGAGTGCGTTCGGCGGCGGTGGCGAGAAACACTTCAGGGGAGGCGATGGTCTCCCAGCCGGCACTATGATGCTCGCCGACATAGGCTTCATCGAAGCCCAGGATATCCAGCCATTGAATGAGTTCCAGGTCCCGCTCCAGGGCCAATGTCGGGTTTTCCCCAGGGCGATGGAAGGGTGCCATGAAGACTCCGAATTTCATTTTGGTCGACGCCATCCTGTGACACTCCTCTCTGCATGCGATGTGCCATGAAGTCTCAAATTCCACCCTCTCGTGTGCGATCGGCCGCCATCGCACTGGGCCAGTCGGTAGGTTGGCCGATATGTGCGCCATTGTACCATGGTTTGAACACCCCAGCGACCCAGAAGACTCGCAGGGATTGTGTGACGGCTGTTTTTGCTTGACAGGGAGGGCCGCCCGGAGTAGACACGACCGGATATCCGGGAACGGTCGCACGAACACCTGGAGTTATTTCATAGGAGAGAAGCATGAAGATTCACCACCTCTATACGGATGAGAAAGGCGACTCGCACTTCGAGGATATGGAGATCGAGTACGTCGAGACGACGCCGGCTGGGCGGTTTACCAAGCGCTTGCCGACGACAGGAATGATCTTCCGCGAAGTTCAGCCCACCTATGACCTAGACTGGCACAACGCTCCACGCCGGCAGTATATCATCAATCTCGACAACGGTGTGCAGATCACCGCCAGCGATGGCGAAGCCCGCATCATCGGTGCGGGTGAAGTCATCCTGGTCGAAGACACCACCGGCAAAGGCCACCTCAGTAAAGCCGTCAACGAGCGCCTGCGCCACTGCATCTTTGTGACGCTGGACTGATCTTCCCGCTGGCTAGAGGTGACCAGCGTGGTCAGAACTGCGCAGATCGCGCCGCGCTTGGTAGTGCCCCACCTGTAAGGCCTTTCATCGGCCGGCGCCCCTTGGCTGCATAATCCTGCACACTCCCTCTCTGCGCCACACTCGTGGGCCTGCCATAGTGTGGCGTACCCATACAGGGTTTGGCGTGGAAGTGGGGGCCAGGCATGACCCTTGCTCTGCCCTAGGGCCATCATGGCCCATGTGCACTCACAACGGCCGTGATGATGCAAGACTCCGGGCGCTGGCTATGGCGCCACGGCGCCGCCATCATAGAAGCCAGGCGTATGGCTGCAGGCGGGGCATGCGGCCCACCAAGGGTGGTGCGAGAGCGCTGGTCATCCTGACGGCGCTCCTCCCGGCCCGCCCGAGCGCTTGCACAGGGGGGACAGGGGCAATGGACTGGAATGTGCTGCGACGGTGCCAATACATGTGCTGGGCGCCAGCCCTGGCGAGGCCTCACTGCAGCAGAGCTGACCTGCGCTGGATGGTCATCATGGGATGGATGCTCATCGGCTCTATACTCCTCCTGGTGGCCGCTGGTGCGATGCCCAGTGAAGAGGGTGAGGTCGTGCTGGATGCCTTTCGGCAGGGGATCCTCCAGGCGCACCCCGAGTGGCCGCCGGATATGCGTGCGGCGGCGCTGGCTGGGATTATTTGTGCGGGCATGCCAGGGGACATGGTGCGGTTGGCGTGGGGACAGCCTACGCGTACGTCCAGTAGAGATGGGCCAGGTCAGCCTGAGACGTGGTATTACGCGGGACGTCCGAGCGGGGTGGAGCGATTAGCTGGCTGGGGACTGAATGATGCCGGCAGCAGTGAGTGGACAGTGTCGTTCATTGATGGGCAAGTAGTCACATGGACCGACTAACGACCCCACATACAACTTCCGCCTGAACCCAAACGTCGCGTCGGCGAGAGGAAGGAGATCGCTCTATGTGGTCTGCCGACAGCTCGACGAGCGCCCGTTTGTCAGATCTATGTCTGCTGACTGAGCACTTGTGCAATCAGCTCCACCGTGCGGGCGATGGCACCCTGGTTGGCGCGCAGCACCTGATAAGCTGCCTCTCCCAAGGCCTGGCGACGCGCCGGCTGCAGCAGCAGCATGCTGACATGCTCGCCTAACGCTTCGGGGTTGTGCACTTGCACCGCCCCATCCGCTTCTAATAATGCCGAGGCGATCTGATGGAAATTGTGCATGTGTGGACCAAACAGGATGGCTTTGCGGTGTGCCGCTGGCTCCAAGACGTTATGCCCACCGATGGATACCAAGCTGCCGCCGACAAAGATCACCGTCCCGACGGCATAGAGCTTCGCCAACTCACCGATCGTATCGAGCAGGAGCACAGGTGCCGCGCCACTCTGAGAGGACAGACGCCCGTGGCTGCGTCGGTGTACTACGAGCTGATGCTTGCGCAGCAGCGCTTCGATCTCATCGAGTCGATCCAGATGCCGGGGCGCCAGCAGTAAGCGCAACGCCGGCACCTGAAGGCGCGCCCGTAAATAGGCCGCGATGACGATGTCCTCTTCGCCACGATGTGTGCTCCCCGCCATGAATACCGGCGCCTCGCTAATTCCGAGGTCGGCCCGGAATGCTCGCTCATCAGGGCTGGTCAGCGGCTCAAAAGCCAGATCGTATTTGATGTTGCCAGTGATATGGACACGGGAAGGTTCGGCGCCAAGGGCGATGATGCGCTCGGCATCCAGTTTGGTCTGCATGCTGAAGCTAGTGATCGCTGGCAGGACGCGGCACATGAAGGGTCGCAGCCGCCGATAGCCGCGAAATGAACGCGGGGAAATGCGGCCATTCACCAGGATGGCGGGAATCGCCTGCCGTGTCAACTCGCGCAAGAAATTCGGCCAGATCTCGGTTTCCACCATCAGGAACAGACGCGGCTGCAGGCGGGAGATCACTTGATGCACGACCCAGGGATAGTCGAGCGGGAAGTACAGACAGGCAGCCCCGGCCATTTTCTCACGTGCTGTGGCCTGGCCGGTTTCGGTAACCGTCGAGATGAGGATAAGAAGGTGCGGAAATCGCTGCCGCAGAGCACTCACTAGCGGCACTGCGGCGATCACTTCGCCCACCGACACGGCGTGGAGCCACAGCGGACGCGCACCCCGTAACGCCAAGGTGATCTCCGGGGGCACATGACCAAAGCGTTGACGGATGCCGGCGCGATACTTGGTAGTGTGAAGCGATTTGATAGCAAAGTAGGGGAGGGCTCCAAGAGAAGCGAGGAGTAGTAAGGTATTATAGAGCGAATACATCGCCCCTCACCCCAACTCTCTCCCAGACGAAGAGGACATACGGGAGTACGTTGCCAGCGTTACTTCCTCGGTCAGCTTGAGGAGTTTGCCCTCCAGCTCCTGCCGTTTGTGCTCCAACAATGCCGAGTCGGCATCGGACGGCACCACCACTGGCTCGCCATAGGCCACCACGATACGACTGCCGGGCAGGGGCAGGAGAAAGCGATCCCAACTCTGAAATTCGATCTTCCAACGCGCCCCTACCGCCACCGGAATAATCGGGATCTCGGTCAGTCGAGCCAAGGTAATAATGCCTAATTGCGCTCGATGACGTGGTCCCCGAGGACCATCGGGGGCGAGGCCGGCGCTGGCGCCAGCACGCACCTGCCGCACCAGTTCCAACAAACTCCGGCGACCGCCGCGGGAACTGGAGCCACGAATCGTCGGCAAACCAAAGCGCTGCAGAATCTGGCTCAGCGCTTCGCCATCCCGGCTCTGACTCACCAGAATATGCACGCCACTGCCGCGATAGCGATACATCAGGTAGAGGAGATGGCCATGCCAGAAGGCATAGATGACATTGCCTCGCCTGGCCCACACAGTCTGCTCGATATCACCACGCAACACGTGGACGCGCAAGGTCGCACAGATGGCTTTGACCAGCCAGGCCGCTGGAACCGGTATCAAGGAACGCAGCAGAGGAGACATCGACCTGCTGTTCTCCCATCTATGGCCGGGCCACTCGTTGAGTCCCCTCGACAGCCTGGGATCGGGACACGAAGGTGCCAAGAGAGCGTAAGATCCCGCGGGCCACACGCTCCGGCACGCCAGGTGCGCCGAGCTGGCTGTGCAGGGCCGCTAACTCCATGCGTATCGCCGCCGCGCGCTGCGGGAAGCTGAGCAGCGCTAGCGCCTGAGCAGCCATGTGTTCTGCAGTTACTTCATACTGCCACAACTCGGGCACGATGGCACGTCCGGCGATGATATTAGGCAGCCCAATGCGCGACACCCGCATCACCAGGCGCGCCAACAGGTAGGTGAGCAGGTGGGCCTTATAGACGATGATCATGGGAGTCCCGATGAGTGCGGCTTCGAGCGTGGCTGTTCCCGAAGCCACCAGTAGTACGTCAGCCGCCTGCATGGCCTCGTAGGTCTGACGTTGCACCAGCTGCACGGGTATCGGAGCGGTCTGGAGCATTTCTTGGACGTCCGCCGGCTGCAGCGTTTCCGCCAGGGGCAAGATAAATTGGACAGTAGCCATGTGGGTGTGGATCTGGGCGGCGGCCTCCAGCATGGGGCGCAAGAGATATTGCAACTCCGAGCGTCGGCTCCCCGGCAGGATGCCCACAACCGGGGCCGCCGGATCAAGGCCACAATGGATACAGGCGTCAGCTTT
>JBKPCR010000504.1:0-9698 GCA_046727435.1 bacterium
ATATTTCTTCAACGCTGCGAGGCCAGAGCGGGTTCTACTCCCAGCGTTCCGAGAGGTCCGTAGCCGATTACACGTCGAAAGACAGCAGGCAGAGACATGACTGGGCTTGATTGTAGTTAGTACAAGGCTCATCCCAGGTCAATGGTGAGAATGAGAGGTGGCAGGCGGTCTCGAACCCTGAGATAGCCGTTCAGGGAAGGCGGCCGCTCGTGGGATCGGGTGAATGGGAATCACCAAAGGTTGAGAGGCCGCCACGCACGTGGGGTGCATGTGATGTGCTTGGGGTTCAAACGGACCAATGTGCCGCGAGCCGCATCATTTCGGGGCATCGAGCAGCTTGCGTGTCAGGATTACCTGCCCCATATGGTCCGAGACGTGGGAAACGCTGTTAATCAGAAACTTTACCGCTGGAGTTTCCCCATTCGGAGTTCTGATCGCACGAGTGAGGTCGGCCGTGGTCAGTTTGTCGAACGTCTCGCGTACCAGCTTCTCGACCTCCGCACGACGTTGCACGAGCGCATCACGCGTCGCCCGATTGGCGAACTCGGCAGAGCGATCGCGGTTGACCGATTGCCCGCCCACACGTTCCGCCACCGAAAATATCTCTATTCCCATGATGTGGCTCATAAGGATGCCAATGGAGTTGGTATCCTTGCCTGACGGCTTCCAGTTGAGCTGGTCGTCGGTAAGTCCGTCTGACCACTTAAAGATCTCGTTGTTGACGTGCGCGAATAGTTCCCACAAGGCTTGGGCTTCAGCAATCATCTGTGTCCCCTCCCTTAAGAGCCGCACGGATTTCAATTATCATGATCCTTCTCCCTTATACTCCAAAGGGGGCATCGGGGACAAGGATGCCCCCCCTGGTACCAGCTCAGGCTCTTCCAGACCTTGGACGATCTCCGGCGCTATACAAGGAGCGACGAACCCAACAAGAGCGATTATCGCCCTGATTTGGACTCGCCCTTCCCGCCATAGAGACACACGCCACCGAAAGGAGTCGACCATCACAGGTCGCCTCGGTCATTGACAGCCCCCTCTGCCTGTGGTACTGTCAAGCGTCTCAAGAAGGTGAGATGCCCTCAGACAGCGATGGAGAGCGCGTTCGATGCAGCAGTTATCGCCAGACCTCGAGGCCGTATTAGTAATCGGCCCTAATTGGATTGGCGACGCGATCATGAGTACGCCAGCGTTGGCGAATCTGCGGCGGGGACTACCCAAGGCGACGATCGATCTCCTCGTGCCCCGCCACGTGGCGCCGTTGTTCGACGACCACCCCCATATCGATCGGGTGGTGATCCGCGATAAGCGACAGCCACGGCGCACGCGCCTGGCGCAGATCATCGCCTTGCGTCGTTGCAGGTACGGGATGGTAT
This sequence comes from bacterium, assembly GCA_046727435.1. GTDB lineage: Bacteria > Tectomicrobia > Entotheonellia > J063 > CAVPRW01 > CAVPRW01. Next base: position 1,374 of record JBKPCR010000504.1, read on the forward strand.
TGTTGTTGCCGAACTCATTCCACGCGGCGTTGGATGCCTGGTTGGTGAGGTCGCCGATACGGCTAGGCTATGCCACAGACGGGCGCCGATGGTTGCTCACGCATGCAGTGCCTGCCGCAGAAGGGCACCCACCTCATCAGATCGACGCTTATCTGAAGCTGGTCGCGGCGTTGGGGCTGCCGATCGTCGAGCGCGTGCCAGCGCTGGCACCGACGATGCGAGCCGAAGTGGAGGCGGAGCACCTCTGGGCCGCCCAGGGCTGGGGGCGTCAAGACCTGGTCGTTGGCATATGTCCGGGGGCTGCCTTCGGGCCAGCGAAACGCTGGTGGCCCGAGCGTTTTGCCGCGTTAGCGGATCGGTTGATCGCGTCAGGCCGCTTTCGCGTGGTCTTTTTCGGTAGTCCCGATGAGGTCCCACTCGTGGAACTGATCCGATCGCAGATGACCCACGACGCGGTATCACTCGCGGGCCAGGATACACTGGGGTCATTCATGGCCTTAGCGGCCCGTTGCGCTGTGGTGATCGCCAACGACTCAGGCTCGATGCACATCGCGAATGCCGTTGGGACCCGCGTTGTGGCGCTCTTTGGGCCAACCGATCCACGTCGGACAGCTCCCAGTGCCGCGCCTGCCACGGTGCTGTATCGCGATCTGGCCTGTTCCCCGTGTTTCCGCACCACATGCCCCTACTCAGACCATCCCTGTATGCGCTCCATCGAGGTCGACGACGTCTATCGAGCGGTGTTGGATATCCTCGGGTGAGGCCGGTGAACATGGCGACACGTCATGTGTATGAACGGATCCTGGTCGTCAAGTTGAGTGCCATCGGTGATATCGTCCATACACTGCCGGCCGTGGCCGCGCTGCGGCGCGCCTATCCAGAGGCCTGGCTAGCGTGGTTGGTGGAGAGGGCAGGGGCCAGCCTGCTGCGCGGCAATCCCGATCTCGATGAATTGATCACCGTCGATACGCGTGCTTGGCGAGCGAATTGGTGGGTGGGACTGCGACACATCTGGTACGTCACCCGCCACCTCAGGCGGGCGAGCTTTGATCTGTGTATCGATTTCCAGGGCCTGTTCAAGAGCGCGCTGTTCGCTTATTGCAGTGGCGCACCGCGACGGTTGGGTTTCCCGCGTCAGATGTGTCGCGAGCCCCTGAGCACAGTCTTCACCAATATGCATGGACCACTCGTCGATCCGCGCGTGCACGTCGTGGACCAATCGGTGCAGCTGCTGCAAGCGCTTGACGTGACTACGACGGAGCGTCGCTTCACCATCCCGCTCACCGAGGCGGATGCACACTTCGCTGAGCGGGTGTGGAGAGAATTGGGGCTGAGATCGGATGTGCCGGTCGTGGTTTTATGCCCCGGCGCGGCATGGAAGACCAAGCAGTGGGGGGAGCTGAACTTCGCTCGACTCAATGATGCGCTAATTCGTCGCTTCCAGGTGAGAACTCTGCTCACCTGGGGACCAGGCGAGGAGTCCCTCATTCAACGTGTGGTGCGCGCCACGGCCTATACCCCGGCCATTGCCCCGGCCACCACGCTGTTGCAACTGGCTGCCCTGATCGCACGTAGCCGGCTCTTTGTCGGCGGCGATACTGGACCGCTGCATCTTGCGGCCGCAGTCGGTACACCGACGGTGGCCCTCTTCGGCCCATCAAGCCCACAGCGTAATGGGCCATACGGATCAGGGCATGTGGTCTTGCATCGAGAACTTCCTTGTAGCCACTGCTACCAGCGGACCTGCAATCATTGGGAGTGCCTCCCGGGCATCGAGGTTGATATGGTCGTCAACGCGGTGGGCAGCCTCCTCGAAAAGGATGGGTCGGATGGATTGGGACGCAACGGTCGCACATCCCTCACCCCCCCCAGAAATCTCCCTAGTCGTCCCCGCCTATAACGAAGCGGAGAGTCTCATCCCGCTCGCCTCGGCGATTACCGAGACGCTCGCGGCGCATGACGTATCATACGAGCTCCTCTTTGTGGATGACGGCAGTAGGGATCACACGGCGCAGGTGTTGCGCGAGCTCACTGCGAAGCACCTCGAGGTGCGTACCATCCGTCTCCGACACAACGCTGGACAAAGTGCCGCGCTGGATGCTGGCTTCAAAGAGGCCCGCGGGCGAGTCGTAGTCACCCTTGATGCCGACCTGCAGAACGATCCGCGTGATATCCCGCGTGTGCTGGAGATGCTCAAAGATTACGATGTCGTCTGTGGCATTCGACAGGGTCGGCAAGATACCTGGCTGCGGCGGATGTCCTCCACGTTGGCGAATGACCTCCGACGACGCGTCTTGCACGATGACATCGTCGATGTAGGCTGTTCGCTGCGGGCCTATCGACGCCACTGCCTGGCGTCCATCAAACTGTACAACGGCATGCATCGGTTTCTCCCAGTGTTGTTACAGATCGAGGGGTTTCACATCGGCCAGGTACCGGTGCGTCATCATCCTCGCCAGCATGGGCGGTCGAAATATAACATGCGCAATCGTGCCTGGCGGGCCTTGCTGGATCTCTTGGCGGTGCGCTGGATGCAGAGTCGTCAACTCCGCTACGAAATCATTGAGCCCGAGTCCGACGCTAGTGGGGCAAGGGATGGCCGATGTTAGATGCCCTGTTGGGGTGGGATGAGCGCATTTTTCGCCTGCTCAATGGGAATTGGCTCAATCCCATCCTTGACCACTTGTTACCATTTGCGACCGATGCTGGGAATTTTATGCTGCCATTTGTCGTGGCCGCCATCGTCATCGTGTTGGTGGGTCGCGTGCGCGGGGTACGCTTCCTGGTGCTGGCGGTGGTCAGCGTCGTGGTCGCGGATGCGATCGGCACGCATATCTTCAAATATGAATTCGGGCGGGCACGCCCATGCATCGCGCTTGAGGATGTTCGGCAGCTGGTGGGCTGCACGAAACTCCCCTCATTTCCCTCCAATCATGCCGTCAATGCCAGTGTCCTCGCGACCCTTGCCACCCTCTACATGCCGCGGTTATGGCTACCGGCGGCGGCATTGGCTATGCTGGTCGGGTATTCCCGCGTGTACGTCGGCGTCCATTATCCACTCGATGTCCTGGCCGGCAGTGTGTTGGGCATCGTCGTCGCTCTGGCGTTCTCTGGGGTCATGAACTTCGTATGGCCCCTCGCCTCAGAGCCAGCCAAGCGCCGGCGCCTTTTCCCCATCAAGATGGGGAATAGCTAGAGGCCCATGGAACAACCGTCGATCGAGGCCCCGGAACCATCACGATGGCAGAATCGCTCAAACCGGAATGGTCGCACGTGCGCCTGATGTGCCGCATTCAGCCGAGAACCGTGACGCGGCCCTCGTCGGCACAGGTCTTGGATCGCATCATCGACGTGGCCATCGTGGTATTTCTCATCTGTTCGGTGGTGTCCATCACAGCGGCGCAGGCCGCCATCTTGGTGGCGCAGGCCGCCTGGCTTGTCAAGTTGGTGCGCGCACCAAACGACCGAGTCCTGCACTTCCCGTTGCTCCTGCCAATGGCGACATTTTACCTGGCGTCAGTCCTCGCCTCCGCGACGGCGATGGATCCGTGGCTTAGCTTCAAAGACCTCCGCAATATCTTCGAGCCAGTGTTTTTTTTCTTGCTGGTGAATCACGTCAGTGGTGATGAGCGCGCCACTACTTTCAGTTATATACTGATTGCAGCAGCAACTCTGATGGCGGTCTATGGCCTCACGCAATCCATGGCCGAAGGCGCTGCCTTCCGTGTGCATGGGACGATGAGTATCTATATGACGTTTGCCGGCATCCTGATGCTGAGCGCGCTCGTGGTCATGGCCCAACTACTGTTCTTCCCACGGGGCCGATGGATCTGGGGGCTAGTTGGCTCGCTAGCGTTGCTGATCGCTGCTCTGGTGATGACGCACACCCGCGGCGCCTGGATTGGATTCGCTGCAGGGGGCGCTCTCATCTTGGGTTGCCGCCAAAAGCGTCTTCTCCTGGCACTGCCGGTGGTGGCAGTGGCGATTTTTCTGGCCGCGCCCGAAGCTGTCCGGGTACGTATTCGCAGCATCATCGACCCACAGGATGTAACCGCCAGGGAACGCCTGTACATGTGGGGCACTGGGGTCCAGATCGTGCGGGACCACCCTTGGACCGGCGTCGGAATCAATGGGGTCAAAGGCGTCTATCAAGCGTATAAACATCCCAACGCCGTGCGAGATCAACGCGCGCATTTGCACAGCAATCTCTTCCAGATCGCCGCTGAACGAGGCCTCATCGGAGTGGCCTGCTGGCTGTGGATTTGGGTGGCTTTTTATCGTCAGGCGTGGATAATTTTCCGCGGCCTGAAACCCGGTACCCCCCGGGCCTCGGCGCTGGTCGTCGGCAGCTTGGCTAGCATCACAGGGTTTCATGTCGCCGGCCTGTTTGAGTTTACCTTCGGGGACTCCGAGGTCATCATGCTGGTCTATTTTCTCATGGCTCTCCCTTATGTTGTGATGGGGGTGGAGCGAAAGGCACGAGTGCATGGGACGGAAGTCTGATACCTGGGCGTATTGGAGCCTGGGCGGTTTTTTGGTGGTGGTGACGGCAGCACGACTGTGGTATCTGCAGCAAGGGTATCTGGAGCTCTCGCCCGATGAGGCCCATTACTGGGAATGGTCGCGACGCCTGGATTGGAGCTATTATAGCAAGGGGCCATTCGTCGCCTATATGATCGCGTTGTCAACCGCGCTTGGGGGGTCGACGGAACTCTTTGTGCGTCTGCCGGCCGTGTTGCTCTCTGCTGGCACGACGGTGTGCGTGTTTGGTCTCATCAAGGCCCTCTTCGAGGACGCCAGACTCGCGCTGGTCACGGCCATTTTCTTGCATCTTATTCCCTTATTCGCTGCCGGTGCACTGCTCATGACGATCGATCCACCGCTCGTCTTCTTCTGGACGCTCATGCTGTGGTTGGTGTACCGCGCCCTGACAAACGATCGCGCCACCTATTGGTATGCAGCCGGGATAGCCCTGGCGTGCGGCCTATTGAGCAAATACGCCATGGGCTATGTGGTGCTCACCTTATGGCTCTTTCTGGCGACGTCGCCGCGCTATCGAGGCTGGCTGCGACGCAAAGAGCCCTATCTGATGCTGGCCATTGGAATGGCAGGGTTTAGCCCGGTGATCATCTGGAATCTGCGCCACGGCGCGGTGTCATTGAAACATGTGATGGGCCAGGCAGACATGCATCAGGGGGTGTCCCTGCATCTCTCCCTTGAAACCTTCGGAGAGTTCCTAGGCTCCCAAGCGTTGGCGCTGTCCCCGCTGCTCTTCAGCTGGATGCTGATCGCCATGGCGCTGAGCCTTTGGCAAGGGCTACGCCAGCGTGATGACCGCTGGCTCTTCTTGTTCTGGGGATGGACGCCGACGTTCGGCCTCATGCTCGCGCTCAGTTTGCGCCAGAAGGTCCAGGCCAACTGGGCGGCGCCAGCCTATATCACGTCGTTTATCGCGTCTACGGCGTATGTGTGGTACCGATGGCGGGCGATGCCGGCAGGGTTGTGGAAGCATCTGGGGCTAGCCGGTGCCGGCATGGTGATTCTGCTGGCCTTGGGAATGACCGCGGCGTTGCACGATCCCGCCCTGTTTGTCCGGCTGGGATTGCAGCCCAGCGCTGATCCGCTGGCGCGTCTGAAGGGCTGGCAGACCCTGGCAAGGGCGGTCGAGACACTCGCGGTGCAGATGCCGCAGGCACCATTCTTGCTCAGCGATCGCTACCAGATCAGCAGTGAGCTGGCGTTCTATGTCAGGGGACAGCCGCAAACATTCAATGTCAACCTGGGGCGGCGGATGAATCAATACGATTTGTGGGATGGCTTGCCGACGCTCGCCGGGCATGACGCCATCTATGTTCAACCGGTGAGTGCTGAACTGCCTCAGGCCTTACGGGCGACATTTCAGCGCTGCGATGAAGGCAAGCCGGTGATCATCGAAGAATTGGGAATCGAGCTGAAACGATTCTATCTCTTTTCGTGTCGGGGATTCTCCGGCGTGCCGCCGCGACCCTATCAGGTCCGATATTGACATGTTGACAATTTTGCATACTGAAGCCTCATCTGGCTGGGGGGGGCAGGAAATCCGCATCCTCAGCGAAGCATCCGTGTTTGCCAAGCGCGGCTTTCGCGTCGTTATCGCTTGTCAGCCTGATGCTCCTCTGGGGCGCGAAGCCCAACGCCGTGGCTTGAACGTGCGGCATATGGCCATGCGTGGAGCTGTCGATGTGCGGGCCTGCTGGCGTTTGCGCCGGTTGATGCGGACCGAGGCGGTCGACCTGGTCCATACGCATAGCTCGATCGATGCCTGGCTAGCCGGGTTTGCCGCGAAATCCCTACACTTGCCGGTCGTGCGCAGCCGTCATGTGTCCATCCCAGTGAAACGCCGTCGGAATTTTGTGTATAATGCCCTCTGTGACCGCATCATCTCCAGTGGGGACGCCATTCGGGAGGTGCTGGTCACGGCAGGAGTTGATGCCGGAAAGATCGTCGCGATACCGGCGGGGGTGGATACGGCACAGTTCCATCCGGCCGTCTCGGGCACTGCGGTGCGCCGGGAGATTGGCATCGACTGGCCGGTCATCGGCACGGTGGCGATGTTTCGGCACGCAAAAGGGCATCGCGTGCTGTTGCGGGCGATGCCCGAGATCCTCAGGATCGAACCGAGGGCGGTATTTCTGTGGGTTGGTGATGGTGTTGGGCGTGTTGCCCTGCAACAGGAGGTCGCCGAGGCTGGCATGCAGGCCAAGGTGCATATGGTTGGCTTCCGTGAGGATATCCCAGCTTGTATAGCCGCCATGGACGTGGTTGTCCTGCCGTCGATCAGGTCCGATGGCGTGCCACAGGTCATCATTCAGGCTCTGGCGATGCGTAAGCCGGTAGTGGCGAGCGCCGTCGGAGGCATCCCGGAGGTGATACAACACCAGCGGACAGGCGTGCTTGTGCCCCCCAACGATCCCCAGGCCCTCGCTGATGCGGTCGTGCAGCTGCTACGCGATCCCCAGTCGGCGGCTACCTGGGCGCAAACCGGTGGGCAATTGGTCGACACCCACTATGGGTTGGAGCAGATGATCGACCGGACGGCAGCCGTGTATACAGCTGCCTTGGTTGAGAAAGGACTTGTATGAAGTGCCTTGTCACCGGCGCCGCTGGGTTTGTCGGATCACACCTAGCCGAGCGGTTGTTGCGCGAGCGGCATGAGGTCATTGGGATCGACTGCTTCGTGCCGTATTATCCCCGATGGATCAAGGAACAGAACCTGGAGGGGCTGCGCTCTCACCCTCAGTTCCATTTCATCGAGGCCAACCTCCTGGACGTCGACCTGCTGGACCTACTGGCGCAGGGGATCGAATGTGTCTTTCATCAAGCCGCCCAGGCTGGCGTCCGGGCCAGCTGGGGGAAAGAGTTCGCCGACTACACCTCGCTCAATATCCTCGGCACCCAACAGCTCCTCGAAGCCGCCAAACCTCGAGCCCTGCGCAAGTTCGTGTATGCCTCTTCCTCCTCGGTCTACGGTGATGTCACGACCCTACCGATGCGTGAGGATGCCCTCCCGAGGCCGCTGTCGCCGTACGGCGTGTCCAAGCTGTCGGCGGAACATCTGTGCTATCTGTATTGGAAGAACTACGGGGTGCCCACCATTGCGTTGCGCTATTTTACCGTCTATGGCCCACGCCAGCGGCCGGATATGGCGTTTCACCACTTTTTCCATTTGTTGCTAGAAGATCGACCGATCCCGATCTACGGCGATGGGGAACAGACCCGCGACTTTACCTTCATCGACGATATCGTGGAGGCGAATATCTTGGCTTCCCAGTCGGCAGTGGTTGGCGACGCCTTGAATATCGGCGGGGGGACGACCGTGACGCTGAACGAGGCCATCGGCGTCTGTGAGGAGGTGTCGGGAAAACGCGCTAAACTGGATATCCGCCCGGTCGAGAAGGGCGATGTGCGTCAGACGCTGGCGGATGTGAGCCGCGCCAGGCAGCACCTTGGCTATCAGCCGAAGGTAGGCTTACGTGAAGGGCTGGCAGCTGAATGGCAATGGGTTCGCCAGCTCTATCATAGCGTGACAAGTCGTCGGGGTTAGCGACAACCACATGCCTCAAGCGCACGAGTGAGTGATGTGGCCAGCACACGAAGGAGACACGATCGTGCCCATCGATAAGGAGCTCTTAGCCATTTTGGCATGCCCCAAATGTAAAGGTGACATTCGATTGGCGAAGGATGGCAACGGGCTGGTCTGTGAAGCCTGTCGGCTGCTATATGAGATCCGCGACAACATCCCGGTGATGCTCATCGATGAGGCGGTCAGGTTGGATGACCCTACCC
>JBKPCR010000505.1:0-6265 GCA_046727435.1 bacterium
ATATGCTTTTGCCCACCATGCCCTCAACCGGTTTGAGGAGTCACACCGATTGGCCGAACGCTCACTGGCATCCAATCCCCGCTGTGGGCACGCGGTGCATAGTCTAGCGCATGTGTTCTACGAAACGAACGACCATGCCACCGGGGCCACATTCTTACATGGGTGGATGGCAAATTACCACCGGAGTGGGCCGATGCATTGCCATCTCGCCTGGCACCAGGCCCTCTTCGAACTGTCCATGGGCTACTATGGGCGGGTGATGGATCTATATGAAGACGCCATCCGTCCCGACGTGGCCCGGACACGGACCAGCATGTACGATGCCGCCTCGCTGCTGTGGCGCTATCAGATCTATGGGTGTGCCCAGGATGAGCTCCCCTGGTCAGCGGTGGGTGAGCTGGCCGCGCGCATGACAGCTCAACCAGGCATGGCGTTTGTTGATGCCAATGCCGCCTTGGCGCTGGCGGCCGCGGTGGATGAGGTGGCCTTCGGCCGGCTCATCGATGGCTTACGCGCGCTCGAGGCGCAGGACCATCCGACGGCTGGATGTGTCGTGCTCCCCCTGGTGCAGGGGATTTGGGCTTTTGCGCAAGGCGCGTACGACGAGGCCATCGCGTGGATTGAGCCCATCGCCGATCAGATCGTGCGTATTGGTGGCAGCAACGCCCAGCGGGAGGTCTTCGAGGACACACTACTGGAAGCCTATCTGCGCGCTGGGTGCTATGCGCACGCCGAAGCGATCCTGCGCCAGCGGCTCGGTCGAAGGCCCTCGGCACGAGACTTTTTTTGGCTCGGACGCGCCCAGATAGGTAACGGTCAGCTAGAGAACGCCCGGATCAGCCTCCATGAGGCGCAGCAGTGCTGGGCCAACGCCGACCCTGAGGCTGCAGAGCTGATTGCCCTCGAACGCACCCGGCGTCTGGCGCAGGCTACGGAGTGATCTCAGGCAGTGTTGGGCGCTTCGGAAGCGGGCTGGCATCATCTTTGTTCAAGAAAGAAGCGCGGACAAACCACAAGAGATTCGACGGCTATCGCCTCGAATGTGTACTCCAGTCGGGTGGCACCGCAAGATGATCGCGAAGGGTAGCCCTGAGTGCCAGGTACCTGCTGCAGATTTTTATCGACCCCGAGCAATCTGCTCTCATACACTTCCGCAATCTTCCTATGAATGGGCCGCTGATGAATGCCGTACTTGATAAGGACGACGAACATGTCTCACGCCAGTTCAAACCGGCCTTGCACATCTCCTATCATGCCCCGTCTTCCAGCCGTATCGAAGTTCTTCATGAGGCCGCAACTTCTCACCGGATGCTACAGCGGCCGCGAAAATCGAGGTGCGGAGCAACGGCCAGCGCGGGCGCTATCTCAAGCTCGTGGCGACGTCAGCGGCGGATAACCGCCCGTGGACCAGTGCGGCCGAAATCCAAATCATCGGGGAACTCCCGTAGCGCGGCGTGATCCGACTTGGGGCCGCAACCGCCGACTCGCGGTTGTACCCGACTGACTAACAAGATGCTCGGTTAGCCCTAGACATCATTGTCGCCCAGGACTAGCATCAACCGGTCAGTGGCAATTCTTCCAGGCCAGCGAAAATGCTCATGCGCTTTTTCTTGCATCTTTGGCCCCCTCGGGGCACGAGCCTTATAGTGGAACGGCGGGACAGGGAAGATGATCGCTTGACATCATCGCCAAAATGCGTAGAATAGGACTTAGTTTGACACTGTAGTATCGTGTTAGTGTAAGGTGGCAACGTGGATGTAAGGAGGGTGAACATGGCCACAAATGGCGAGTGGAAAGTTCTCGTGGATATCTTGTACTGCGTCGCGTGACAACATCACGCCACGGCCACGTGGGTGGCCAACGAATTCTTCAGGACTTTCGGTGGTGACGTCGGGATCTCCCTGACTCCGGGCGCCAACGGCCGGTTCGAAGTGTACCTGGACGGTGAGAAGATCTGGGACAGGAAGGAAGCCGGAAACGTTTACCCGGATCTCAGCATTGTGCGGCAACTGAAGGGTGTGATCAAAGCCAAGATAGACTCGTTGGTCGCTGCTGACTAGCGGCTGAGGTGATCACTTCCACCAAAGCTCCTTCAGCCCTTCCGCGAGTTCCAGGAAGGGCTGAAGGAGGTGATAAGCCTTCGATCACGGCTCTTTCTCAGCTGGAGCGTTTTTCTCCACCTCTAGCCTCTGCATTAGGGCGAAATTCCCACCATTGAACAACAGCCAATCGCTGCAACATCTGGTCAGCGGGCAAGTGTCGGCGCGGCTTGGCCGAGTTCCGGAATGGGCCCGTCATAGTAGGGCAACCGATCAATGCGTGGGGTCCAGATACCGTCTGCGATGACCCGCCTGACGTGTGTCGCAATGTCCTCAAGGGTGGCAAACCACACCCGTCCCTTGCTGTGCATGTACTCGATCAGCCTGGCGATGGCCACGCAACGAGCGAGCCGCCCACTCAAAAAAGGATGCCAGACTGCAATCCAGAGTCCACCATATTCCCACATGGCATCGAATTCGGCCTGATAGACCTCCATCGCCTGCTGAGGCGACCGTGGAGGCATTAGGTAGGCGAGATCCCTTGATGCCATGAAGTGCGGCCAGTCATCCATGGCATAGTGCGTCGGCAACTCAACCACCTGCCCCTGGCCATTATCCAGCATATATGGGATGTCGTCGCCCATCAGCGAAGCATCGTAGAGCAACCCCTCGCGGACGAGGATGTCCAGGCTGACCCGCGAGAACCGGTAGGAGGGGGCGCGGAACCCTCGCGGTGGCTGGCCGGTCATGCGCGCGATGACCTCGCTCGCACGTCGAAACCAGTAGGCCTCCTGCTCGGGCTCACAGGCGTTCGGGTGTTCGTGCAGATAGCCGTGATGGGCGATTTCGTGACCGCCCTGGAGAATCGTCTCGACCGCAGCTGGGTAGCGTTCCATACACCAGGCGGGGAGAAAAAAGGTCTGCCGCATGCCAAAGTGTTGGTAGAGGTCAACCAGGCGCGGTACAGCGACTTCAGGCCCGTACCGTAGCATGGACAGCGCCGCCACTCGGGTATCGGCGGATGAATGATGCGCCAGATGCAGAATGCTATCGCCGTCCATATCGAACGTAAAGGCCACGGCGCATCGCGCGCCATTCGGCCACGGGACCGGGTTCTTAATCATGGCAGCGCTCCCAATCGAATCATGCATGAGTCCCGTCTGACTGCAGTCGAGACGGAACGAGGGCAACGATTAGAGGCCCAGAAGCTGCTCCAGGTTCTTCCAGAGAATTTTTTCTTTTTCCTCTGGGGTGAGACTAGTCAAGCTCTGCACCCATCCCGGAGGTGAGGGCTCCCACCCCACGAACGGCCAATCGCTGCCGAGGACGACGCGGTCTGCCCCCACTTGGTCGATCAGAAAGCGTAAGGCGACCTCGCTATTGGTCACGCAGTCGTAGTAGAGGCGACGTTGATAGGTGCTGGGAGGATGCTGAATGTGCATGCGGGCCTCGGAACGGACTTGCCAACCGCGGTCGAGGCGTCCCATGCCAAAGCAGGCCGGTCCACCCCCGTGAGCAATGCACACCTTAAGCTCTGGGCAGGCGTCGAAGATGCCCCCGAAGATGAGGGTGGCAACGAGCAAGGCGTCTTCCACAGGGACACCGATGCTATTTGCTAAGTTAAACTTCTCGGTAAAGGCCAACACCAGATTATCCTGCGGCTGCGGGTGAAAAAACAACACGGCGCCCATCGCTTCCGCAGCCTTGAACAACGGCAAAAAATGCGGCTCATCCCAGGTCTGGCTATTGACCACGGTGTCCAACTCCGCGCCTTTGAGGCCGAGGACATGGACGGCACGATCGAGCTCCGCCACGGCTGCGCCGACATCTTGCACCGGTAGGGTGGCCAGTCCGGAGAACCGTTTCGGCCACTGTCGGGTCATGGCGGCGATCTCGTCGTTCACCTCTCGTGCTAATTGCTGCCCCTGAGCCGAGTCTACATCATAACTGAACAATGGCGTATGAATCGACACGACTTGGACGTCTACGCCCTGTTCGTCCATGTCCTTCAGGCGCTCTTCCGGCGTGAAACGCAGTTTGGGTGTTTGCACGCCGACGCGTTTGTCGGCGCGCACCACCGCCCCCAGCCCACGCCCCGGTTCGAGGCGGAAACCATGCCAGGCCTGCCCGGCGTCAACGGCCTTCCAGAGACTCTGCGGCATCAGATGCGCATGAATGTCAATGCTCCGCATGGAAACACCTCCTTATCGATGGCTGATGGAAAATTAAGAGGCTCCGTCCATGGCTTCCTTGAACTGCCGCAAGGCATTGATGTGCTGGTGTGGGGATTTGAGGCCACCCCCGCCGGTCCCGACAGAGAGATTTGTGGCACCGAGTTCCTCCCAGGCCTTGACCTGGGCGAGCCAGTCTTGCGGTATCCTGCCGGCTACAGTGACACGGCCCTCAATGCCAATGTCGGCTGGGTCGCGTCCCGTCTCCCGGGCATAGCCCTGCATGCGGGCGATGGCCTGTCGCCCCTCTTCACCTGGGGAGAACATCGGGAACCAGCCATCAGCAAGCCGACCAATCCGACGTAACGCTGCCTCGGGAGGAATGGGACGCGCGGACCTGCCGGCCCCGATCCAGATGGGGATAGGCCGCTGCACCGGCATTGGATTCAAGCCCGCGTGGTTGATCTGGTGCCATTGGCCTTTGAAATCGACCACCTCCTGCGTCCACAGCGCTCGCAGGACAGCGATTTGCTCCTCGCATCGTCGGCCACGGTTATGGAAGTTTTCGCCCAGCGCTTCATATTCGACAGGGTTCCAGCCCACTCCGATCCCCAGCCGCAGTCGACCGCTGCTGAGTACATCCACCTCGGCGGCCTGCTTGGCGACTAGGGCCGTTTGGCGCTGGGGGAGGATCAGAATGGCCGTCACCAGTTGGACCCTGGTGGTGATGGCGGCGAGATAGCTCATCAGGGTCAACGGTTCATGGAGGTAGCTCTGGTGCGTATAGGGGAACTCAGGCACCTCGGGATGGAACTGTGGGTCGGCACCCAGGACATGGTCGAGGATACGCAGATGGGCATAGCCCAGCTCCTCCGCTGCCTGAACGAAGTCGCGCAGCCCAACGAGATCAGCTCTGAACTCGATGATCGGGACGTTGACGCCAATGTGCATGGATACCCTCCTTTCGACGACCTCAGGGGCGAGGCCATGGTGCGGCTATAGCCCAGGAATCTCGATATCCATCAGCGGCGCATATTGCTGCCCGCCATGGTTGTCACTGTCGAACAGGTCACCCTGAAAGTTGGGGCGCGGGATCGACGCCTTGAAGGCCAAGGCATTATCGCAGACGAAGAATTTCACCTCATCCGGGGGCAAGCCATAGTGCGCGGCGACGACTTCGCGGCTGAGCGCTCCGGACTCTCTGACTCGCTCGTAGACTTCGGGCTTGGCGAACATGATGTCAAAGGTCAGCTCAAAGGGGCCGGCATTTTTACTACGGATAAGACGTGCAAGCTCTCCCAAGGTCGCCATCACCACCTCCTGCTCTGTATCGATTTTTCAATGCACATCGATGTATTCGATGGGGAACATCTCATAGGGGTCGTCGGGCTCGACCACGTGATTGACACAAAACCGATAGACTGCACCGCGTTCCAGATAGGCCGGGTTATAGGGACAGGCCACCCCGGTGATCAGGCCGCCCCATTCGGGGATCGGCAGATGAATGGCCTGGTGCCTGGTGATGGCGGCGATGGAGGAGGCGATCTCCTGCGTTGGCGCCGTGACTTCGAATAGCAGGCAGAGCTCATGCGTATGGATGTCCTTGACCGGCTCAAGCGGTCCCATGGTGCCGTTCTTACCGTACACACGGATGTAAAAGACATAGTCATCACGCGATAAGGCTTCGCCGTACACGTCTGCGACCCGCGCATGCACCCGTTCGTAGACGCGCGCCACCCAGTCGTCGATCTGACGGATGATAAAGGGATCGCGAATCGACCCGACGACCACACTCTGATAGCCCACCTTTTCTGCGCCTTCCAGTTTCACCGTATAGCGCTCTGCCGGAATGAACTGGCTCCTCGTCACACGCACGCGGCGGTCGTCGAGCGCTTCATACCGCGAGTGAGTTAAATCGATCGTGCCGTTCGATTCCACATGCAAGTATGGATCGGCATTCTCGTAGAGGCTGTGGGAGGCGATACTTTGCGGCGTACAGCGCAGCGCCGGGTCGAGGGGTTCGACATCAAAATGATTCGACCGACAAGTCGCCAT
>JBKPCR010000506.1:0-11456 GCA_046727435.1 bacterium
CCGCACGCTGGTCCAGATCATGCGTGCGGCCCACCGGGTGTCGCTCAGCCCCGTAGGCATAGCTATACAGTTACTTCATGTAATCCAACTCAACATGATTGTCAAGCAAAAGCATTGATACTGATTTAGGAAAAAGAATGAAGGCTCTCGGCGTGTCAAGCTGAAATAGACCCTTCCAGTTTAATGCCATCACGCAAAGGGCATGCCTACCAAGGTTCTTGTAGTTAAGTAGGCAAAATCAATGAGAGCACCTTCGGCATCTAGGGGTATGGTCAAAGACGGCGGCTGCGCAAGATGACCCAGGTCGGGAACGGGGGATAATCGATTCTACCTAGCTTTTCAGACGCTTTGGGAGCTGTTCATCCTCGAACATCACTGCGTAAATCTACACATGGGGAAGGAATGACTCATCGCTGCTGGGGGTGGAAATACGACTTGTCCCCAGGAACATGGCGCAGGTAGCCGAGAGATGAACCCTCGTCCACCATGCTTGTAGGAGGTCGTATAGAGCACCATTGCGGAGGATACCTCGCCGCTGGGACTGCCATCCCTGCGCCCCGAGGCATGGTTATCTCGCTCCCACGACGGCAGCTCACCTCTCAAACGACAAGAGATGCTTGCGCGCGATTCTTGAACACGACGCCGCCAGAGATTCTATTTCGGCATTGGTTTGTAAGCCCAGATGGTGCCGGTGACCGTGATCGTGACCGTTTTAGTGACTTTGGCCGTTTCCATTTCCTTCGTGGTGGGGTTCATTCGCTTTTCAAACGTCTTCGTCACGACTGGCGGAACATCGATGGGATAAGAGCGTGGAGATTGCATTGCTGCAGCACTTCTAGTACGATGGACGGCATCGATAGTGAGGTCCAAGGAGCATTCAGCGGAAAATTTACGGTTGGGAGTGATGACAGGCTGACCTACCGTGCATTTTATTGTGAGAACAGCGACTTATAGCCATTCTAATCATCGAACCAAAAGGCCAGAGATGTGAGCTTGTATAGCATCATCCGGTATAGGGTGGCATAGGATGGCCAAAAACCCCACGAAATCTGGCAAAGAACGCGCCTTGATTTTCCAGGAGTTATGGACTCATTATTAGCCTGGCCATAAGGTAATGATTTTGGCCAGGCTCGCTACCGTAAATTTTCCGCCCCTCGCTCCTGGAACCTCATGAAACAGATCACGCTTCCGGTGTATCCTTTCAATCAGCCTCAAATAGGAAGGAACTGAAATATGGGCGACGAGCTATTGGCATTGAGCGGGTTGGACGTTACTGAATTCCCCAGCGATGTTCGGGATATCGTCCGCAAACTGGCGGCGTACGGCTTCAAATTCCACAAGACCAGGGGCACGGCGGTGTGGGCGATCATCGGTCCCGACGGGGGCCTAGGAGAACTCGACCAGGGCATCAAGCCTCTGATCGGCAGCTCCAACATGGATGGGTCCGAAACTCTGTTGGTCCCGAACAATCCGGCGGACCTGAAGAACTACCTGCCGCGCATCTACCGCGCCGAGGAAGAGCGGCGCGGGGCGTTCGTCCGTTATAAGCAGGGAGACAAGCGCTGGCGCGACAAGGTCTACGGGGTGAAGAAGGACGACACGACCATTGGGGCGGCGGGTTGCGGGCCATCGTCCCTGGCAATCGTGCTCCACTTCCTGATGAACAACGGTTCGCGCACCAAGAGCGCCAGCATCCTCACACCGGAGCAGGCGGCCAAGTACGCGGAAAAGAACGGCCGGGTCTCCGGCCACGGAACCGCGGGCAATCCCATGATCAAAGGGATCAAGACCCAATGGCCCGGCTTCGATGGGATGAAGGTCGAACTGTCGGAAGTGATTCGGTTGGTACAGAAGGGCAAACTGGTCATCTTCCTTTGTAAGGGCTGCGCGGGATTCACGGAAAAAAACAAATCGGCAAATAAGACCGACGTTTCTTACGGCGGCCACTACATGGTATTGACGGGAGTGGAGGGCTCCACCGCCACGGACCGCGTTTTCCATGTAGTCGACCCGGGGCGAAGGGAGTCCGCTGCCATGCGCTACATCAAGCAGGGAGAATTGGAGAAGCACACCGCCGGATTCTGGTACGTTTTCAGCGCAAACGAAGCGGACGCAATGATCTGCGAGCCGGAGCCGATGACGTCCGGATTGTGAACTTGCGCGGCCCCGAAGCGCTGTGTTAGCTGCGATGACGGCGGGTCTCTCGCCCGCCGTTGCCCCATTCTAGCGCATGTCGTGCCGCAAATCTTCGATGGCAGCAAAATCGACCGCGAGGAGGAGGGGGCGCACATGGCGTTTACACTGCGGCGCCAGCTTATCAAGATGATCCTACGGAAAGGCGGTTTCGTCGGATTTGCAGACGTTTCTGCGTCGTGGGTCTCACCTGCATCTTCGTGCGGTCACCCTTCGAGCTCAGCCACGCATCGCTCGACTCAGAATGTCTACTTTGGAAGACCTGCGACTTGACGTGTCTCTGTTCATGGCTCATGATACGACTCTCACCAGGTTTAGGAAATAATGCAACATGAGGAAGAGCGGCATGGCGCTGGTCGGCTATGCACGGGTCAGTTCCGTGGGGCAAAGCCTCGCGGTCCAGCTCGACAAACTGCGATCGTGCGACAAGATTTTCCAGGAGAAGAAGAGCGGTGCTTCGGACGCCCGTCCCACGTTACACACGTGCCTGGAATATGTCCGGGAAGGGGATACGCTTGTCGTGACCCGTCTAGACCGGCTGGCACGCTCCACGCTGCATCTGTGCCAGGTCGTTGCCGACCTCGCACGCAAGCAGGTGCACCTGCAGGGGCTCGCTCACCATCTCGACCCCAGTGATGCGACCGGCCGCTTGGTGTTCCATATCGTGGGCGCCATTGCGCAGTTCGAAACGGCGATACGTGCCGAGCGGCAGATGGATAGGATTCGGCAAGCCAGCGAGCAAGGCATAGACTTCGGCCGGAAAAGGAAGCTCACGAGGCCGCAGGTGACCCCACTGCGGCATAAACGCAAGCAGGGTGCACTCATCACAACGCTGATGCAAGCCTACAGCCGCTCCAAAGCCAGGGTGTATCGCTACCTCAGTGAGACCTCCCCCTCGCCAGCCAAGACCGTGTAATCCCTCGAATATACCTTTTCGGGGGGATATGCAAAAAACCCCAGAATGGCAGAACTGGCGGGCGCCGCGTGCAGGAGGGTATTCCCACCGCTGGTATTGTCCCTCAAGCTCCGTTTCTCCGGCAAGCAATAACTCCTCCATCACCTACGCCTCTGCCGCAAACTCGGACTGAACAGCCGCTTGGGAGTAACCGCCCGCCCGCATGCCATGAGTGTCCATTCCACGGTCGCGAGTAGCTCCTGATAGGAATACAACCGCTCCGTCTCCCGCTCGATGCTAAACCGCTGAAACGCCGCCTAGACATAATGACTTCCGGGAGGGTAGGTTAACCCCCCGTTCGAACGTGGGTTAACTTTTGTCGGACCGAGCCACCTCATGTTAGCACATGAACTACACGAACTCGGAGGTCAGCCCTGCAACAGTCCACCACGCTCTACACGCGAGTTGATCGGCAAGGCGGAAACCATCGACTCTCCAAAGCGAGTCGTGCTGGACATGGACTTGACCGAGATTCCGGTCTACGGCTGGCAGGAGAACAGCGCCTACAACAGCCACGTCGAATCCACCTGCTATCACCAGCTGCTGCTGTTCAACTGTGAGGGCGACTGGCTGGCTACGAAGCTTCGGCCCGGGAACGTCCACAGTGCCGAACACTGGGAAGAACTCCTACTGCAGGAGATCGAGCGGCAGCAGAAGCAAGGCAAAGAGGTGGTGTTCCGGGCGGATGCCGCCTTCGCCAAGCCGGAGATCCACGAAGCGTTGGAAGAGCTCGGCGTGAAGTACGCCATCCGCATCCCGGCCAACGACAGCCTGGAGCGAGACATCGCAGAGTTATTGACCCGTCCGGTGGGACGCCCAAGCCACAAGCCGGTGGTCTGGTATAAGAGCTTTCTCTACCAGGCAGTGAGCTGGAAGACGGTACGGCGGCTCTTTGGAAGCATGGTGCGGCGGATTGAGGCTCTGCCGGTGCCAGCCGGATAGGGCGCGGAGCCGAAGGGAAACCCAACCGGGCGAAGGCGGGAGGGGGCGGAGAGATGTCTGAGAAATCACTTGAAAATGAGGCAATTTCTGGTTTTCCCGTACCTGGAAGAGGGAGGGCTGGTCCCTTCGAGGGCCGCTGGAGTCCCTCGGGATGGAAAAGATGAAAAAACGGCCCCAACGGAGGCGGTTAGGTGTATCCTGACTGCTGGCCGGGAAGGCAAAATGGGAGTCCTGGTTCAGCTGCTCGGCTAAAGTGCTGAGGGCGAGCGCTACCTTCAACCGCTACGCAGTGAGAGACAAACCGCTGCACAGGAGCACTGCCATGCCCACGCTCAACGCGTTCCTGGTGCCAAAATATATCGGGGCCAAGTCCGACTTCGGTGAGGGCGACGGCTATTTCGTAGGCCTCGAGGTCGTGAAGTTCCTCAAGGACGCCATCGCCGGAGTACGCGCATTCGACAATGCCGACTATTGGTGGTCGGGCACGCGCGGCAACGTCGGCCAGCGCGATCTCGTCTGCTACGTCTTCGACGAGATTGGCCAGAGCATCGTGATCAAGCATTCGAAGACCCAGACGCTGCAGTCCGAGGTCGGCAACACGGTCTGGAGTCCGCAGGCCCAGAGAAGGATGCGGGAAAACGCTCTTATATTGCTCAAGTTGCTGTTGCTTATGGGCCTGAATTGCAGCGGGTGCAATCCATGTGGTTTCGTCCGCCGCGTCCACTAACCGGGGGGTAATGCTTATCCTGAGGGGTACTGCCCCGGCCGCACCGTTGTGGAGACAGCCGCCTCCCAGCGACAGTGCTATCGTGCCCTGTGATGGCAGCCCACCCGGTCGGCGGACCACCGGGGGTTCTAGGAGCCACACCCCCTGGATAAGTGCCTGTGAAATTTCTACTCTTCGTCTCCAATGGCAATTTGAGCCCACTTGTCAGAGGACACCATGTCTGAGCCGCTGAAAACCCTGTATGACGAAGTACTCTATCCCAGCGGGCTTTATGCCCAGACCCACCCGGACCGGCTTGGAACGATGGCCACGTTGTTCGGCATGCGTCCAGAGCCTGTGGACCACTGCCGGGTGCTCGAGTTGGGATGCAACGACGGAAGCAATCTGATTGCCATGGCATACGGCCTGCCGCAAAGTCAATTTGTCGGCATCGATCTCGCCGAGCTACCCATTGCGCAAGGTGAAGCCACCATCGAGAAGTTGGGGATCAAGAACATCACGCTCCACCAACTCGACCTTAGGCAAACCCCGGCCGATCTGGGTCGTTTCGATTATGTTATGGCGCATGGGCTCTATTCCTGGGTGCCGGCGGAGGTACGCGACAAACTGCTGGCCGTGTGTGGAGAGACACTCACTGAACGCGGGGTGGCCTTCGTCAGTTATAATGCCTATCCCGGCAATCACTTCCGTGACATGGCCCGCGGCATGATGCGTTATCACACGGCGCATTTTCCCGACCACCAGCAGCAAATCCGCCAGGCACGAGCGCTTCTCAAATTCCTCGCAGAGGCGAAGGATGAGCCCAACGTCTACCACACGGTCCTCAAGCAGGAGTTCGAGCGGGTCCTCACATACCCCGATGCAGGCTTCTTCCATGACGATCTGAACCCAATCAATCACCCCATCTATTTCCATGAATTCATTGCACATGCCTCACGACATGGCCTGCAGTATCTGTCCGAGGCAGACATCCTGGCCATGAAAGAAGAGATATATCCCCCGCACATCGCCACGGTACTGAGCAACCTGGACTCTGGTGACGTGATTGCTCGGGAGCAATACCTCGATTTTCTGAAATGCCGGGCATTCCGCCAAACGCTCCTGTGCCGCCGCGGCGTCGAGCTCGATCGCACACTCAAACCCGAGCACCTACACGACTTGTATGTTGCAGCAGAGGTACGGCCGGCATCGCCGAGCCCCGATATCACCTCGCGTTCTGCGGAGATGTTCCAGGGCCCCAGAGGCGCGGAAATCGAAACCGACCGGCCGCTCGTTAAAACAGCCTTTTATCATCTCGGGATAGTCTGGCCAGGCTCAGTGCCTTTCGGCGACTTGCTGACGCTGGTGCGGAGTCACCTGGGACATGACAAGGGGGGGCAGCACGCAAACGCTGAGGATGATGCGCAAGAAATAGGCAATGCCCTGCTGCAGGCGTATAGTGCTGGCTATGTCGAACTCCACGTGCAACAGCCCCCATTCGTCACCGCCGTAAGCGAGCGTCCGATTGCCAGTGCGCTAGCCCGCCTTCAGCTTCAGCACGACAACATCATTTCGACACTGCGCCATCATACCCTCAGGATCGAGGACAGCTTGGGACGTCATCTGGTGATGCTGCTCGATGGCACACGTGACCGTGCCACACTGCTGAAAGATTTGGGTGAGTTAGTACAATCTGGAGCAGCCACTCTCACGCATGAGGGAAAATCGGTGAGCGACGTTCAGGAAGCCTTGCAGTATCTTGCTAGTGGATTAGAAGCAAACCTGACTGGCTTGGCCCGTTCGGCTGTGCTCGTGGCGTAAGCGCGTAGTATGAATTCAGGGGGTCAAGGTGGAGGGCGGTGGCTTTTTACCCCTTACGTGAGGAGACCATCGTGAATGCAAAGCAGGCCGCGCCGGAAAACCCATGCTCCACGGAAATGACCCTCGACGACGCCCTACTGTATGCCCTACAGCTGCACCAGGGAGGACGGGTCGAAGGCGCCGCCCAGCTCTATGCTCGCATTCTGGAACAGGCTCCCGACCATGTGGACACCCTGCATTTTCTGGGAGTGGCCAAGTTTCAATTGGGAGATGGGGCGGCGGCGGTGGACCTGATCGGCCGGGCCATTGCGCTCAAGCCAGACTTTGCCGGTGCGCATAACAACCTCGGTAACGTACTCAAACGCCTGCATCGCTCGGCAGAAGCGGCCCAGGCGTACCGCCGGGTCATCGAGTTGGATCCCGAAAACGCCGACGCCCATAACAACCTGGGGGCACTCCTGCGAGCGCAGTGCAAAGCGGCGGAGGCGGAGGGGTTCCTGCGGCGGGCTTTGGAACTTGAGCCCCAACACGCCGACGCATTTCACAATCTGGGTAACGTATTGGTCGAGTTGAAACGGGACAACGAAGCAGCCGATATGTACACCCAGGCGGTGCGGCTTCGACCGTACAACGCCGAGTACTACCTACAGCTAGCCAGAGCGCTATACGGCCTGAAGCGCGAGCAAGAGGCGTTGGAGGTCTACGAGAAATGGTTGGAGATCGAACCGGACAGCTGCGAGGCCCAGCACATGGTCGCGGCCGCGTCAGGACGGGTTATTCCTGAGCGGGCCTCGGATGCTTACGTCCAACATGTCTTTGATCGATTTGCGGAAAGCTTCGATGAGGTACTCGAGAATCTGGAATACCGTGCGCCGCAGCTACTGGTCGACCTGTTGCTGCGGGTCGTGGGATCGGGACAGGGGAAGCTGGATGTGCTGGACGCAGGCTGTGGAACCGGGCTATGTGGACCATTGCTCAAAGCCTGGGCGCGCCGTTTAAGTGGTGTGGATCTGTCGACGAAGATGGTCGAAAAGGCACGGCTTCGCCAGGTTTATGACGACTTGGTGGTCGACGAATTGACCGCATATCTGTCCACGCATCCGACGGCTTACGATCTGGTGATCTCGGCCGATACGCTGTGTTATTTTGGCGATTTGACCGCGGTGATCGCGGCTGGGGCGGCAAGCCTGCGGCCGACGGGGCGGCTGGGGTTCACGTTGGAAAGGGCTGCAGAGTCCGAAGCCCCCGACGGCTACCGCCTTCAGTTCCATGGGCGGTACAGCCATACGGAGCCCTATGTGCGCGGTGTGATAGCCGGAGCAGGTCTGGAACCGGTGTTGATTGAGGAAGCGGTTTTGCGGATGGAAAGGCGGGAGCCGGTCCGCGGTTTGCTGGTGATGGCGGCCAAGGCGGCAGTCTGACGACGATAGCGGGGAATAGTCGCTGAAGCGCTAATTGGCAGCCAAGAGGAAGCACATGGTGCTGCAACAAATCACAAGCCCGCCGCCAGTTCCACTCCCGTTGACGACCGCTCCTGAATTGGGAGCGGTCGCTTTCCGTAGAGGTCCTGACAGACAGCTTTCCGTTTATGAATTATTATTTCTGATTTTTCGCAATGTCCCAGGTCATACTTTTGGCGGGGGATTTTGCCTTGCCCTTCTCATCTTGGGCTGTGTAATCAACGCTAACCTTGGCGAAATTCAACGTCACATTCTCCGTCAAGCGATCCTCGCCTCCAGATCCACCTGTGGAAACCGAGCCAATGAGTATCTCCTCCATCTTCACTTTGATGTATTCCACCGGGGTTTCGCCGGCCTTACGCACTGTCAAGAGTGCCTCCTTGAGATGCTTGCCATTGCAGCAAGCTAACATCAAGTCGGCACTCGCACTATCGACGTACTTCGTGATGCTCAGGTCCTGCACGCTCACCTTGCCGGACCCGGCGCCACCGCCTAGGTGAGCAGTCCCAGATTGGGACATGCCCCAAGACCACGCCAACACATCTATTTCCTCTGGATGCTTGCCGTCTGCCGATTCTCCTTTAATCCCATCGATTTTCAGGAACATGTCAATGGCCACAGGTCTTCTCCTTTCTTTCGCCAACGAATAGCTGCCCTTAGTCGTGGTCCCATAAACGCAGCTCATCCACTTTCTTGGCTTGCTCCTCCTAACTCCGATTCATTTGGGGATGGAAGTAACGCGGGCACCCGTTCAACTGTCCACGAAGTCCGTGGCCAAGGTCATGGCTGAGGTCTCTGCCATAGCGGCCTAATATTTCAATACTGAATCACAGCGGGTTCTGCTTAGCCATTCGCCGCCGGTGGCAGTTCTGCTACCAGGCGCAACGACACCGTCAGCTCGTCGAGCTGGAAATGCGGTTTGAGAAAGGCCACAGCGCGATAAACGCCCGGCTTGCCAGGCACCTCTCGGACATCTACACGGGCTTCACTGAGGGGTCTGCGGGCCTTCTCTGCCTGTCCGACGTTTTTGGGGTCCACGACGTAATTGTTAATCCAGCGGTTCATAAAATACTCAATGTCCGCCCGCGTATTAAAGCTGCCCACCTTATCCCGCATAATCACCTTAAGGTAATGGGCAAAGCGCGAGGTCGCCAAGATGTATTGCAACTGGGTTGACAGCCGCGCATTGGCGTTGGCCGCATCGGTGTCGTATTTCTTGGCTTTCTGGGCTGACTGGGTGCCAAAGAAGGCAGCATAATCGGTGCCTTTACAATGGACGAGCGGAATAAAACCCAAGTCCGACAGCTCTTTTTCCCGCCGGTCGGTAATGGCGATCTCCGTTGGGCACTTGAGCGCAACATCTCCCTCGTCAGTAGCAAACGTGTGAGTCGGTAGCCCCTCAACCAACCCTCCCCCTTCCACCCCTCGAATAGCGACCGTCCACCCATACTTCGCAAACGCATCGGTGAGCCTTGCACCAAGGGTATAGGCGGCGTTGCTCCACAGGTATTTGCTGTGGTCAGCCCCGTCGACATCTTCCCGGAAGTTAAACGCCTCGACGGGCACAGTCTCCGGCCCATACGGCAGGCGCATCAGGATATGCGGCAACGTCAGGCCCACGTAGCGCGAGTCTTCCGACTCTCGGAAGGACTTCCACTTGGCATACTCGACGGTGTCGAAGATCTTGGCCAGGTCGCGTGGCCCGCCCATCTCGGTAAAACTGTCTAGGTTAAAGATGAGTGGGCTGGCCGCGGCAATGAATGGGGCATGGGCCGCCGCGGCGACGTTAGAGATCTTCTCCAGGAGCGCTAGATCCTGGGGGTGACGGCCAAATTCGTAATCTCCGATGAGGGCACTGAAGGGTGCCCCGCCAAAGGTGCCGTATTCTTCCTCATAGACCTTCTTAAAAAGCGCGCTCTGGTCGAATTCGCTCGCCCGTTCCAGATCTCTGAGGAGATCTTGCTTCGAGACGTTGAGCACCCGCAGTTTGAGCATGGTACTGGTCTCGCTGTTCTGCACCAGATAGTGGAGTCCCCGCCAAGAACCTTCGAGCTTCTGAAATTCGGGGTGGTGCATGACCTCGTTGAGCTGCCGAGAGAGCAAGGCATCAATGTCCGCGATGCGCGCGTTGATCGTTGCCTCTAAGTCCTTGCTGACGCGCATCTGCCCTTTCATCACCTCTTCGACCAGGGTGGCGATCTGCCGGCGAGACTGTTCGCGCTGCTCCTCATCCCGGCCGATGCGCCCCTCGCTGATGATTTGATCCAGCAGCCCGACTTGCGCTTCTGCCTCGGTAACCTCTTGGGTCTGTACCTGTTCCTTCGCTTCAGCCATCAGCCTCTCTCCTCACCGATTTGCTCACTCTTAGCCTCTGAGGACTCCAGGCCTGTTTCATGGCCTAACTGTTGGAGCTTTTCCGTATTGCTAATGATCTCCTGCAGGCGTTCGGCCAGGCGGTCGTTCCCGTCTGTCTTGGCCAGGAGCCCCTTAAGCTGCTGGCGGACCTCTATGAGCTTTTTCAGGGGTTCCACCTGCTCAGCCACGCGCTCGGGAGAGAAGTCATCGAGGTTCTGAAAGCGGAGCTCGACTCCGAGCTTGGTGTCATCATCGGTGAGCTTATTGTCGACCCGGAATGCGAGGCGCGGTTTCATGCCCTTTAGCACATCATTAAAATTATCGCGATCGATCTCGACGAATTTGCGATCTCGAAGCCGCGGTAACGGCGCGTCGGCCTTGCCGGAGAGATCAGCTAGGACGCCCATCACAAATGGGAGCTCCTTCATCTCGATCGCATCGCCGATCTCCACGTCATAGGTGATGTGGACCCGCGGGCTGCGCACGCGGTCAAGTTTATGCTGGGTGCTTTCCCGTGCCATAAGCCATTCTCCCCCTCTTGTACACGCCTGCCGTCACACTATTTACGTGGCGCTGTGGTTATCTGAATCCTTCAAGCCTAACGTTTCACGCAACTGCTCGAGCACACTTTCATCATGGATCACGTTCTGCAGCCATGCCTCCAGAGGCATCTCGCCCCAGCGAACTGCACGCTGAATCAGGTACGATACCGGGCTATGGGGTTCGGTGCGTCGGAAATAGTCGGCCACCGCCGCCAGCTGGCGCAGGGCATCGGCGCGGCTCCGTAACTCAAGAGACGCGACCACGGAACGGCGGGGGGGAGAGAGAGCAGGTTGTGAGTTCTCCTGCACTCCGACGTCGGCTGCCTCTTCGGGCGCTTGTGGTGCGAGTTCCGGCTCTGGTGTGGGATCGAAGCCGCCTTTTCTCTGGCCAATCTCGGTCACCAGGCTGAGGCAATCAGCAATGGCCTGTTTAATGCCCATTAACCCTGGTGACTCACGCCCAAACCGATCATCCAGCGTAC
>JBKPCR010000507.1:0-29157 GCA_046727435.1 bacterium
GCGGGCCGGGATGAACGTCGCCCGGCTGAATCTCTCGCACGGTACACCACACGATCACGCCCAGGTCATGGTCACGGTACGCCGTGTTGCGCAACGCCTTGCGGTGCCCGTGGCCGTCCTCATGGACCTGCCCGGCCCAAAGTATCGCATTGGCCCGCTGAAAAGCGGCTCTGTCATCCTGAACAAAGGCGCGCGGCTCGTCCTCACCACTCGCGCTGTGGAGGGAGACGCGCACGAGGTGCCAGTCAACCTTCCGACCCTGCCGCGGGATGTCCGGGAGGGCGATAGCGTGCTGCTCGACGACGGTGCGATGCAACTGAAAGTAGAGCGCGCCAGCCGCAGCGATGTCATCTGTCGTGTCATCGTTGGCGGCAGCCTGACCCCGGGGCGGGGGGTTGTCGTGCCTGGGATGCGTACCTCAGGACCTTTCCTCACCCCACAGCTCAGAGGGCATCTCGAGTTCGCCATAGAACAGCAACCAGACTATCTGGCCCTGTCGTTTGTGAGCGGCGCGCAGGACGTGGAGCAGGTGCGAGCACTGCTGCAGCAGCGTGGCGCTGACCTGCCAATCATTGCGAAGATCGAGCGCGGGCAGGCCCTCAACCACATTAATGAGATTCTACTGGCCAGCGACGGCATCATGGTAGCTCGGGGTGATCTGGGCGTTGATATTCCCCTTGAGCAGCTTCCCATGGTGCAAAAAGACATCATCCGCCGTTGCAATAAGCTCGATAAGCCAGTGATCACCGCCACGCAGATGCTGGAATCGATGGTTACCGCCGCTCGTCCCACCCGCGCCGAAGTCACTGATGTCGCCAATGCCATCTTCGATGGCACCGACGCGGTCATGTTGTCGGCGGAAACCTCGATCGGCAAGCATCCGGTGCAGGCCGTGGTCATGATGGCCAAGATCGCCAGCACCACCGATAGCCAATTGCCCCACGAGCAGGTGCTGCAGGAGCGCGGTATGGCGCTGGGAGCGCAGATCGATGCCGCCATCAGCTATGATGCCTGTCGCACGGCGCACCAACTAGGGGCCAGGGCCATCGTGGCCTTCACACAGTCGGGGAGCACTGCCAGACGGGTCTCGAAGGGTCGTCCGAAGGTGCCGATCCTGGCGCTTACCTCCAGCGAGCTGGTTTCCAGGAGGTTGCAGCTCTGTTGGGGGATCCAGGTTTGTCAGGTCGTGGAACCGTCATCGGTCGAAGCCCTATTTGCCATCGGCGCGAAGCTTCCCAAGAGTCTAGGGCTGGCTAAAACTGGCGATCTGGTGGTGATAACGGCGGGGCTCCCGTTGCGGGTCACGGGAACGACGAATCTGCTCAAGGTGGAAAAAATTGCCTAGAGACCCGGTAATTTATACTCTAGTGATTGGTCCGAAGCTGGCGGCGTGCCTGGAGATTTGTGAAGGGGGGCGATGTCGTTCACCGGACATGTCTCATCGGTGCGACCGGGCGTCTCTATCGTGCGACAGATAGGGGGATTTGACTGTGAGAGGGGACCGCTTGCGCGCCGGCTCCGATGGGCACTGGAACCGGCGACCGTTGCCCAATGTCTGGTGACGGGAGGCTTCGATACGCCTGAAGAAAGGATAGCATTTGTATGACAGGACAACTGTGAGCTGCCTACCGCCGGAGGCGTATACGCCGCTGTGTCCCTCCCTGGCGTGTATCATGCTGGCAGAGCGGGCAAACCTTGTAACCATCCCGCTCGTCCATGATGACGTGACAGTTGGGGCAAAAATCTTCATCTTGTGCAACCCCTGGCCCGCTGATCGTTAGAAACCGCATGGCTGTCTCCTTTGTTATGCACCATTGTCATGTGCAGATGCAGGGTTGATATGCGCCTCAGCCCTATGAGGCCTGACGTTGCAGTTCGGCGAGAGGCTCGCCATAGAACGCCCGGGCGCCGTAATGGGCGATCAGACCGTCTAAGACGTCGAGCTGTCGCTCAATGGTTTCGAGTGAATCTTCGTTGATGAGAAGCGTGATGGTGGTATACGGCTCGCCGACGGTATCCATCCGGACATGCAGTTGCGGGTAAGGAAACATGTGATCTGACCGCCTTTCTATAGATATTGGCTGATGTGGGTTGCTTGCACCAGCACCGATTTTCGCTATCAGAGACTCGCAGGGACGCTGTCGTAGGAGCGATTCTGTGAGTCTCTTGCGTTCGTATCAAGTGCAAGTGCTATGCCACCATGAGGGACTGGCTCCACCATCTGGATATCTCGTCTCCCGAGGCGCTCTCTAAACAGCTGCGAATACGGGCGATCATTGTTATGACGCCTCGTGACAACTATACCCACATCTACTAAGGTGCTCGAAGCAGATGTCGCAGATGTGAACCGCGAGTACAGCCAAGGGGTGTAAAACCTCTGTCAATAGCGGGCTTGAGCTGTCTACTCCCCTGAATCGCGCAGCCCCTACAAGTACATTCTCAGCAAACTCGCACCCCCATCTGACAATTGCCAGACAATTCACCCCACCAGCTCCCTCCATCTCCTATAACCTATCGGCCTGCCCCGTAGCGAACCTTCCCCCCCTGACACGACCTGTGAGTACTGCCACGGCCGGGCGCGTGTCAACACCGGCTGGCCTCCGTCACCGGCGCCGACGCGCTGGCGCAGACGGCCTCTACGGTGGAACGGACCCTGTTCCGGCGGCGGGCCACGATGGATTTTTGTCACACTCAAACGATATTGCCCACGGCCGGCGCCGACCAGACCACTCGGCCGCAGAACCGCAGATTCCCTGGAAGGGATTGAAACCACTTGATACCTCCCGTGGACCGTGATATACACCTGGCCGCAGCGGTGCAGATTCCCTGGAAGGGCTGCAAATTTCATAAAGTCAACGCTGGCAGCCACGAAACTGCATCTGCCGACGTGCGCGTCCAGCAGGATTTCGCCCCCGTCCACTCCAGCTGGGCCGCGCACCCTGAGTGGTTCTATATATGCTCACCGATAAAGTGCAGAAACTCGCTCAGGTCGAGACCCTACCCTGCGTGTTGCAACCGCTCGCACTTCGAGCGAACCGTCAGCACATTAGTTTGGACCAGAGGAATGGCCCAGCATGAAGGGAGGGCAGCACGATCATGAACTTGCGTGATCGAATCGGGTACGACGCGGGTGGCACACCCCTTGAGGACGCACTGGCATGGGCGGCGGCCAACGCCTTGCACTACGTTGACTTCAACGCCGACCGCGGGCGGAATCACCTGGACTCCTGGAGCGACGACCGCATACAGGGAGTGCGCGAGACCTGTATGCGCCACGACATCCACCTGGGCCTGCATACCGCTTCTGCCGTCAATGTGGCGGAGCTCTCACCATACGTCAGCGATGCCGTGGATGCCTATCTGCGGGCCAACATCGATGTCGCCATGAGGCTGGGGTGCGAGTGGCTCGTCGTGCACGGCGGCTACCATTTCAGCAGCGACATCGATGCGCGGAAGGCTGCCTCCTTGGAGCGCCTGAAGCGTGCGGTGGCGTATGCAGAGCAGGCCAAGGCCCACTTGCTCCTGGAAAATCTCAACTTCGAGCCCAATGACGCGGAGATCCACTACCTGGCACACAACGTCGACGAGTGCCGCTACTACTTCGAGGCCATCTCGTCGGCTCATTTCGGCTGGGCCTTCACCGTCAACCACGCCAATCTCGTTCCAGAGGGGATCAACGGCTTCATCGACGCCTTCGGCATTAGCCGCATCGGCGAGATACGCCTCGCTGATAACCTGGGCGACAAGGAAGTGCACCTGAATCCGGGCGAGGGGAATATCGATTTTGCGTCGCTGTTTACACGGCTGGAATCCGCCGGCTATCAGGACCATTATATGATGGCTTTCGGCAATCAGGCGGACAAGCTGGCCGCACGCGACGTCTTCGAGCAGTACAGCCGCACTGTGTAAAGCTAGGGTGAGGACATGCGTGCGCATCACGCTGGCAGGAGCCTGCGGACGACCATAATCTCTGGCGCTCCACGCGCAGGCACATTCGCGCTGGAGCGCTCATGACGGCGGTGTGTCGCGCTCGACGCTGATTATGTCTTGGCTATGGACTCCACCGGAGGCGGCGCGCGATCGACATACAGCGTCAAACGCTCGACAGCGATCACTTCCACGCGTGCGCCAGCAGCAATCGGTTCGCCGCTCAGCGACACCGCGTTCCACAATTCCCCCTGGTAGTCCACTTTCCCCACCGGTGTGAGGGGCTTGACGACGGTGGCCAGGCGATAGATCATACCCTCAGCCCCGGACCACGTGCGGCTGTCATATTGGTAGTGCAAAGGGCCGTGAAACCGCTCATAGCGCATGATATAGCCCGCCAGGACAGCGCCGCTGGTGAGACCAAAGGTGGCGACCATTACCGCCCACCAGACGCCTGACAGAGCCGAGAGCAGCACGCCTATCACGAGTACCATGCCGATTGGGATGGCCAGATAAGGATTATATCCTACAGCACTCAGGAGCACCTCGACGATACTGAGGTAGTGCACGAAGATTTTGTTGCGCTCGAAGTGCCGGTCACGCCGGGCGATGCGACGAGAAAGGTGCCGCCAATGCCAAACCGCGTAGAAACTCCCGGCTACCACCCCGAAGACGATGGCCGTCCAGTGCGCCCGCGGCTGCACACGCACCAGCCAGAGCACGATGGCGCACACGACGGCCCAAACCATTACCTTAGGTAACACCCGCACCTGCTTCACGCCTGGCATCGCGGCGCTCCCGACCACCACAGTGAGGCCCTGTCTGCAGGCTATCCCGGACGCTTGACAGGTAACAGCATCATCGGCGCCAACGCACCGCGACCCTACGCTATGAGTCCCTGCTTTTGTAAATCCTTACCCTTGGCGAGCTGAGACATAGCGATCCCTCCGTGGAACATCTGCCCTTTGCCCTTGGGGTCGGCAGTGACCCGCTCGTACGGGGCCCCGATGTTCTTGTGCGCACGAGCAACCGGTGAAAAATCTCGCTAGGCTGCCGTAAAAAATGCCTTTAGCCAACATTCATGATCCTGTCCAGTCTTCGTATGTCAGAGCCTGGCGTCTCCAACCCTCTTGCACGTGTGTTTGCGGGTGCAGTAGTATACGTCCCGTTTTTGCATGATACGACCCGTAAGATGGGGAGTGCTGGAGGCACGATATCAAGGCCCTGCCCGAACCTGCGCTGTGAGGATATCCGACAGCTATGCAACAACAACGTTTCATGACCATCGTGCTCATGCCTCTTCTGGGTCTCCTGACGCTCGCCGCTGTGCTTCTCTTCCCCGGTCTAGGGGCCTCCCCAATCGAGCGCGCGGAGATCTACTTCCTCGACGGTGCCCGCAACATGGTAGAGCGCCAGGATTACCTGGTCCCATACTACCGCGGCCAGCCGTTTTTCGATAAGCCAGCGCTGACCTACTGGCTGATGGCGGCCGCCTTCCAGACCTTCGGGTTCACACTCGCGGCCGCCCGCCTGGTGTCAGTTCTGGTCGCGCTCCTCGCCCTGACTGCCACGGTCTGGCTTGGGGTCCAGCTCTTCGACCGCCGTACGGCAGTATATGGTGGCATCATCCTCGCCACCACCCTAGGCTTCGTCAGCTTCGGGCGCCTGGCCATGTCGGACATGCTGTTGACGCTCTGGTCGACGCTGGCCATGGCGCTAGCGGTGGCGGCGTTCCGCGATGGCAATGCTTCTGGCTGGTACATCCCCGTCGTGGGGGTTGTCCTGGGACTGGGGTTCCAGACCAAGGGCCCGGTGGCGGTGCTCCTGCCCGGTCTGGGCATCCTCGCCCTGCTCTGGCAGCGGCGTCGACAACGGTGGCCCATCCCGCTGTGGCAGCTCTTGCTGGCGCTGGCACTCTTCGCCGTCGTCGGGCTCGGCTGGTTCGCGATCATCTATCGACGGTTGGGTGCGGAACCTCTCGCTCACTTCTTTCTGCGGGAAAATTTGGAGCGTTTCGCGGCTGCCACCTACGATGTCGGTCGCCGCGCCTGGTGGTACTATTTCCCGGCGTATCTGGCCTTTGGATTGCCCTGGTCCCCGTTCCTGGCCGTGGCCAGCTGGCACGTTGTGCGGGGTGACCCGGAAGACCGGCACAGTCGTCTGCTCTTGGGATGGATGGGGCTGATGGCCGTCCTGCTCAGTCTCTCCCGTGGCAAGATCGACTATTATCTGCTGCCACTGCTGCCCCCGGCGTCCCTGGTGATCGGTCGCTATTTTAGTACTGTGCCATGGGGGCGACTTGACCACATCTGGGGGCGTGTCGTCTTGCTGCTGGTGGGCCTGCTGGTGGTTGTGACGCCTGCTGCCATCTGGCAGTTGCCCAGCGACTGGCTGCCGCCGCCTGTGCTTGTCCTGGCGCTTGCCCTTCTCCTGCTGGGTGGCAGTCTGGCCTGCCTGATGACGGCCCGATCCGTCATACCCCAGCGCACCCTGGCCGCCGTAAGTACTGCTGCCGCACTCCTCTTCTTCAGCGTCAACGCGGTGTTCTTGCCCGCCTTTCGAGCGGCGCAGCCACAGCAGGCGGTAGTCGAGGATGTGCTGCGTGTGCGACAGCATCAACCCGAAGCTGCGCTGATCTTCTGCGCAGACCACGCCCGTCTTCAGCGCGACCTGCTCTTTCACACTCGTGTGGTGGCCCAACAACGCTGTGACCTCAAGGCTGCGGCCTCCTCACCGCAGCCCCTGCTCCTGCTCCTGCAAGCGGAGGAACGCGCCGCGCTGGTCGCGCTGCGCGAGTTAGGGGAATATCGCTATCTCCCCGCCTCGGCTCTGACACTACGTGGTTTTCTGGCTGGCCTGCAACCCGCGACGGTGATCCTGTTGGCGAACGAGACCATCGAGGCACGTGAGACGGAAGTGAACCGACACCTCGGGCCAACTCCCCCCTGAGACTTGGGCGAGTATCACGCCTATCTGTAGCGGGAAGCCCAGTTCCCAGACTAGCGCCAACAGGACACCGCGGCGCGGGTAGATTAGAAATCATAATAATTTCTACCGGTCTTGCAACTCTCCACCGCGAGCCTGGACATCTCGAACAGGGGTTGCGGCAGGTTGTCGAGATCATACCATTCCCAGGCGCCTGAGGCCTCTGGCTCCAGGACCTCTGGCGTACCGCTGCGCCAATCCGCCAACAGACCGACATGCACGTAGTGTCGAGGCGCGTAGGTCTGCACATTCGCAACAAATTGGAAGCGCACATTGCCAATCGTGATACCGCATTCTTCCAACGTCTCGCGCTGTGCGCACTGTTCAAACGATTCCGGATACTCAAGGTGTCCTCCAGGGAAGGCATATTCGCCTGCGCCATGGGAACCTCGTCTTTGGCCAAGCAGCACCGAGCCATCCTTGATAATCATCACTCCGACGCCGACTTGTGGTTGGTTATGCGCCATACACTCTCCTCACGATCCCTGCGGGGAACATCTTTACGTTCGCCTTCAAAGCCGGCGACCCTCTAGTAGGGAGGCGTGAAGCGGTCAAGAGTGCTGAACGCGCGGCGGCAGCCGGTGTCTGCCAGCCTCCAGACGCCTAGCTGCCAGACTGCGCCAGGAGCCGTTCCGCGTCCCGCCGCGGCGGGTCCTCCGGCGTCAGCGGCATCTGCAGATAGCGCCGCAACAGCATCTGTGCCTCCTTCAGGTTGCGCTGCCGCTGGATGTACATTTCCGCACGCGTGAACAGAAGCTTCGGCGATTCCGGCGCGACCTCGGCTGCCGTAGCCAGTGCCTGCTCGCTCTGTTGCAGCTTGCCCCGTCGCGCGAAAAACTTCGCCAAGTCGATTAGCCGATCGATCTGCCGTGGCGCCATCTCCGCTGCCTGTTCTAGGTGTGCCTCGGCACCTGAGAAATCCTGCCTTTTCTCGGCAATCCGTGCCTGCACAGAGTGCCCCGCGGCCGCGTCCAGCGACGCAAGCCGCGATGCCAGCTTCGCGGCTTTCTCCAGGCCCCCGCCCAGAAACCCCGGAGCCTCCAGATAGTACATTGCCAGATCGCTCATCGCCTCCAGGTGCTTTCCGTTCAGGGCCACGGCTTGCTCCAGCGCCTCCCGACACCGTCTCGCATAGCCAGGGGCGGTCAAGAAGCTCGACGCCTCCGCCCGCCGACCCAGGCTGCGTCCCAGCCAGAGGAAGATCTCGGCGCTTCCCGGTTGCAGCTCAGAGGCCTTCTCCAACTGCTCCGATGCTTCCTGGTATTTCCCAAGCTGATAGTATATTTGCCCCGCCAGCAGCAGCACCACGGCATCCTGCGAGCCCTCTGCACCCAGCGCCCGTAACGCCGCCTCATACGCTGTACGCTGATATAACTGCCGGGCGCTGTCGAGGTTACCAGCCCACAGCGATGTAGCCAGGGATGCAAAGAGCCCCAAGATCGGGAGCATCACGCCCACCAGCAGGCTTGTTTGCTGTTTTCCTGAAGACGAGCAAGCGGCCATAGCGGATTTCGGGTCGATAGCTATCAGTTGAGAGCGTCGCCAGAATAGCCTGGGTGCCAGGCCACAAGCGACCAGGTGTCATATCCATACGAAAGGAGCAAAAACGATGACGTGCTCCTGCACTAGGGCGTTGACGCCTGCCACCTCGGTATGCTAATCCTGACCGAGGCACTCGACGTTTTCAAGCACAAACAGTCTCACAAGAGGGAGGTGGTCGAACGAGCTGGGACACGATGGAGCAGAAGCCCAGCGATGTCACACTGGAAGCCGTCTCGCCACCGGCATTGCCCATGGCCTCTGACTTAGCTCACGCAAGTGAGTATGAAAATGTAGTTCATGGACGGCACCGCAACGAAGGAATCGAACTTGGCCACACCGAATAATCAACAGCTCATAGTGAGGGGAGACTGATCTGTGGCAGACTTTGTAGAAGTGGCGAAGCTGGACCAACTTGCACCAGGTCAAGGTATGACGGTGACGGTACGCGGCTGGAATGTGGCCCTCTTCAACGTCGATGGGACCGTGTTCGCCATGGACGATGCCTGTCTTCACGCCGGGGTTTCGTTGGGGACAGGAGAACTGCGAGGCAAGATTGTCCGGTGTCGTGCCCACGGCTGGCGATACGATGTCACCACGGGCAACACGATGGATGTTGAGGCTTGCAGGGTCACGTGCTACCCGGTGCAGGTCGTTGACGGGGCAATCCAAGTAGCAATCGGCTGGCCATGAGGTTCGTGATCGTTCACCCATGTGGAGTGGTTGATGTACGAATGTGCCACGGCCCCCTCAATGACTGGCCTATACCACCGTCATGCAAGCAGCAAGCGACCAACCTTCCATGGATTCTTCTCAAGAGGCCGTGGACCGTCCTATAGCCTATCATGGCGCTACCGTTTCGGGGTCAGATCAGCCGTCAGCCGTTGGCCGTCACGGGTTACCGCGTCAGCCCGCAGCAGACGTCGACCATTCTCGGCATACAGCGTAAATGTGGCACGTCCACCGCGTGGCCCTTCTAAGAACAACTGACCTGCGCTGAGCCGCAATGTCCCACTACCCTGGAAGACGCCGATCTCGCGAAAACTCGCGAACTCGTAGGAGCCGTCTGCGCCGATTCTCATCATCACCCAATCGCCCTCCTCCCGAGGACTGGCCAAGCCAAGCAGCAATCCCTCCCACACCCCAGCCACGGTCTTGAAGTCAGCGATGCCGACGGCCGTCGACGGCAGAGGCCCGGTCGCCGGTCTCGAAGTCATCGTGTGTTGTCCTGTGCAGGCGCTCAGCATAGGGGCGAGCAGGACCAGTATGAGGAGCCAAGTCGTGCGCTTCTGTCCTATCATCATGTCTTCCCTCTACGTATGCTCTCTGTCTCCCAGCCGACCACGACTAACGGGAGCAGCTGCCAGGTAATATCCCTCAGCAGACGGCACAGGGTTCTGACCACCCCGCAGGCCTAATAGTCGCGGCGCCAGAGAAAATCCACGGCCGAGGCCCCGTTGTCGGTCGTGCTCCCCTTCAATTTTAGCTGCGGGGTGATGCTGTACTCGACGCCGACGCGATTGCCCCCGCCTTTTCCCATACCGAACTCATAGGACATAAAGATATCCTGGGTGACATACTGCCCGATACTCACACTGCCGCTCCCGAAGCTCTCGCCAGCGCCGATGGTGAGCGTGTCAAGGCCAAGCGCCCCGCCGATGGCCTCTTGAAGTTGCCCGGCAATCATGCTTCCGGCTGCCCCACCAAGCTCGGAGGAAAGGTTCTGTTGCTCAGAACTGGTCAGACGGTCCATAGTCTTGCCTACGATCAATAACGACAGGATATCGGACTGTGGGAGCTCGGGCGTGCTGCTGAAGGTGATCTCTGGCTTCCGGGCCTTCCCTTCGACGTGAATTGCCACCACGTAGTTCGAGACTGTATGGTTGACCGTGATATCGAGCAGGGGATTGATGTCGCGGTCGCCGGTAAATGTCACCTGGCCCTGTTGCATGACAAACCGCTTGCCATAGACACTGGCGAAACCGCGCACAATGGTAATCCCACCGCTGAGCACGAAGGGCTGTTCCAGCTCCTTGGTAACCTGGAGGTCGCCACTCATCTCCATCGCCGTGCCAGGGC
This sequence comes from bacterium, assembly GCA_046727435.1. Taxonomy (GTDB): domain Bacteria; phylum Tectomicrobia; class Entotheonellia; order J063; family CAVPRW01; genus CAVPRW01. Next base: position 10,531 of record JBKPCR010000507.1, read on the forward strand.
CATGGATCCAGGCGTTGCGGGGTATATCCACGCGGATATCGGCCCGTAAGAAGGGCAAGGGCACATCAACCTGCAGTGGCACGGCTGAACCCTCATCGCCAGCTGCCACCGCCTGGGGCCCTGGGCCGTAGACGCCCTTAACAGTGAGTTCCCACGGCTGGACGTCTTTGGTGCCCGACATAGGAAGCTTATTAGTCACCACCCGGAGGCGCGCCACCGTCACCGTGCCGGTAGCTGTCATTGCCTTCAGGGAGCCGCGTACAGCGAGGTCCATATTGGTCATGGCTTGGATGCCAGGCGTGTTCATGGCGGTGAACTCACGCGCCCGCACGGTCACGTCGATCTGTTGCAGCGTTGACCCCGCAAGCAGGACCCAACCCATCACCTCCAGTGGGCCGCTTTGCGACCCCACCTGTAGCTGCTGGATGTCGATGCGATCCCCAGTCATCACGATCCGCATCTGGATATCCCGATAACGCTCTCCGGTGGCAGCTAGTTGCAACGCACCATTATTCAACACGAGGGAACCATTCAGTCGTGGCTGTTGCAGGGTACCGGCCGCCTGTAAGTCGAGGTTTAGTGTACCGGCGCTGTGTGTCAGGCCGGGTACCAGGCCTTGCAGCATCTCCAGAGGGAGGCCTGGGGCTCGAATCTGCATGGCCAGAACGCCATTGGCAGACAGCCCAACACTGCCTTGCACTTGCAGCAGCTCACGCTCTTGGGCGCGCCAGCGCAGGTCTGTCCGTGCGGTCTGATTGGCCAGTTCCAGCGTAGCACGCATCTCACCCAGTGCGCGGCCCTGATAGGTCAGGGAGGTCAGCTGCAGCGAGCCTTTCCCCTGAGGCTGTTGGAGCGTACCTCCGAGGGATAATTCCAGCGACAGTTGACCGTCTGCCACGGCGGCATCGGGCTTCACCGCTCGGACGCTGGGACCGATCTGGAGCTGTTGCACCCGCACGTCCATTCCCAGGGCGCCGGCTTGCGCCAATCTCCCTGTGACGCTGAGGCGTTGGGCACCACTCCGGAGATTGAACCGCTGAATATCGAGGTCGCCTTGGGGATTGCGGACGACCTCGACAGGCCCATCGTTCTCCCATGCCAGGTCCTGGTGCTGGAGGCGCAGGCGATCGAGAGTCACACGCTGTCCTCCATTGAGCGCGATCCTCCCCGCGAGCGTCGTCCGTTGGTAGGGGCCCTTCGTCACCGTGGTCGTGATCCGCCCCTGCGGTGGGGCATAGTTGGCCTCCAACCGCAGGGATGTGGCGGGCAGTGAGGGAGCTTGCACATCGGTGACCTGAAGCTTGACAGTCCCCTGTGGTGCTGAGGGAAGCTGTGAGGCGGAGAAGTCGGCTTCGACGGCCTGTCCGGTCAACTCGGCAAAGCGCCACGTCTTTATGCGTAAAGCCCCTGTCGTCTCCAACGCGTTGAGAGGTCCCCGTACCTTGCCCGTCAGCGTACCGCTGGCCTGCAGTGCTGCGCCAAGCATTTGTTGTAGCGGTGTGAGGTCACCGAGCGCGAGGGTATAGCTCACCCCCGTCGCCTGTGCGGCCGACAGGGTGCCACTGGCGTTGAGTTGCACTGGCGTACTGGTGACACGCAACTCCTGAAGGTTAAGCGTTTGCCCAGCCAGATTACTCTGTAACCGGACGGTAAGCCCCGGTGCCAACGTAAAATTGCGGCTATCCACCGCCAGACTGAGCGTGGCGCGGCGTTGCTTCTCGGTGAAACCGCTCCCCTGAAGTTGCAGCGTGGCCTGGATCTCGCCAGCCATGGTTGGCGACAGCCTGGCGACATTGAGCGATTCGATGCGCAGTTTCGCCTGGTAGCGGGGAAGGGATTCTTGCAACTGCGCCTCAAGGTCGGCGCCGAGCCGAGCGCCGGCGTACTCCAAACGTGCCTCGACCCGTGGCGCTCGCAGGCTGCCGTTCGCGGTGATCACCCCTTGCATTTGCTTGGGCAGATCTGGGGGCAGGGTGATAGGGAATTCGTCGAGCTGCAGACGGGGGATCTCGATGCGGAATTGCAACTGCTGGTCGGCCATGGACAGGCTGCCGCGACCGCGCACCTCCGACTGCGGCAGACGCACCTGCAGACGCTGCAGGTCAAAGCGTTCTGGCGTCAAACCCGCCTCGAGGATGAGCTCCGCGCGGGGTAATCCGAACGCTTTTGCCTGCAGGCGCAGCGTCTGCAGCGTCGCGGCCATCCCGTTCGGGCTCCACCGCCCATCAGCTTGCAACACAAAGTCCCGTACTTCGAACGGCTGCGCAGGCCCCTCCTGAGCAGACATTTGGCCTTGCAGCAGCGGAATATGCAGGGCCAATGTGTCGGCTGTCAGCGTGAGATCACCGCGCTGTATGGCGTGCTGCAAATCCTGTATAGAGGGTGCGGCGGCCATATGGCCTGTCATGCTGATGGTGCCCTCGACTTGCTCCGCGGTGCCCTTGACGCCGAGTTGCTGCAAGTGCAGATCCGTCTTGAGGTCGAGTTCCGCAGCGGTGCCATGCAAGCCGATCGTGCCTTGTATGGTTCCGGTGAGCTGCGGCAGCCTCTGGTACCAGCGGGCGAACGCCCCCAGATCCGGTTGCCTCAGCTGCACATCCAGTGCGATCGGCCCTTCCACCAGGCGCTGATCGGTGGCGATGGCGGTCAACGCCATATTGACTGGGAGATGCAGGTCAACGGCAAGGACGTCCCGGTCTGCCTGCTGGATCCGCACCTGTCCTTGTAATAGCTGCTCGGCATAGGCCAGAGAGGTCTGCACGCCCTGGAAGGGAAGATTCTGCCGTCCTTCAGGCTGAAGATTCAGATCAACGTGTAGAAGCGGGGCCGCGAGCGTTCCCGACAGTAGCACCTGCAGGGTCGCTCGTCCGCGCATAGGATCCGGGAAAGCCATGAGGCGCTGCACAATGCTGAGATCGATCTGTGAGGCTTGCACACGAATATCCTGCAGCTGCTCGCCAGCAATGCCGCCAGAGATCTCGATCGACTCGTCGGCATGCACCAGACGCAGCGGCGTAAACTGCAGGCGATCGCCTTCGCGGATGACCTGCAGCGGCGCCGCCGTCTGCCAGAGGCGTTCAGCCACTTGTAAGCGCAGCGCCTCGAGGTCGACCCGCTGCCCGGTTTCCTGCAGCGTGAGCATGCCCTGCGTGCTCATACCGTTGCCAGGCGCTTGGTCCACGTTGACCTCGAACCGGACCTGGCGCGCCGCGCCGTCGTATGCTCCCTGGAGCTCGACCTGCGCCACCGCAATGGTCCCCAGGTGAGCCTGCTGCAGCCGTAGCTGGGTCGTGGCGTGTGGCTGGGCGCCCAAATCAGAGGCTTCGTACGTCAGTCGCAGCGCGTCCAATACGGACTCCTGGTACTGTACATCACGCACGTCGAGGGTACCACGTGCGGTGAGGTCAGGCCACTCGCCGGTCGCCTGTCCTTGCAGACGCACGTCACCATTGAGGCGTGTCTCATCCAGGAGTTGTCGTAGACTGCTGAGGTTGGCGGTGAGTTCATACTGCAAATCCGACCGCCCAGACAGGTCAACCGCCCCGGTCGCACGCATGCGCGCCATCGACGTCTCGACGTCGAAGCGGTGCACCTGAAATCGCCCCTGCCGCGCCTGCAGGTCGATGTGTGAGGGCTGAAGTCTGATATCCCCCAGGTGCGAAGGGTGTATGTCGACGCGGATATTGCTCTCCAACTCACGCGGCGCCAGCCCCTGTCCCGCCAGGCTTACTTGTAAATTCAAATTGCTTGCCCACGTCGCTTTGCTGAGAAACGCCGTCAGGTCCAGATGGCCGATATCCACCTGCGCCTGATAACGCAACGGCGTGGCCAGCATGTTGACCTCGCCTCGGACCGCCACCGCGCCCTTCACGTCCTCGCCCATAGGGTTGAGGTCAACGCTGGCGACGAGGGCCTCCGGCGGTCCTTCGACGTTGACCCCGAGGCGCAACTGACCATGCAGGACCTCCTGCTGTAGGAGGCGCCCGATCTCAGCTACATCTAGGGGGTCTAGGTGCAGTGAGAAATCTGCAGATTGCTGCGCATGCGGCAGGGCGCCGTCGGCCGTGAGCACCGTATGGCCCATCTCTAGACGCAGCCCATCCACCCGCATCGCGCCGGTTACGCTCTGGAACGCCCCTTGCAGCCCGTGGATATCCACCTGGGCGGGGCTAGTGTCGGCGGTCATCTGGTGCAATCGCGCCTGGATGCCCTGTGCATCGAGCTGTGCCTGCAACTGTAGCTGCAACCCCGTTACCTGTCGCACGCCGGGAAGCGCGGACAAGCCCAGCGCCATCTCTCCATCGCGCAGGCGCAAATCCTCTATGACGAGGGCAACGGGCAGCCCGAACCCCGCCGCAGGCTCCTTGGGTGTATCGGGCTTGCGTGGCTGTGCCGACCTAAAGGCGCGGCTGATATTCAATACGCCATCGGGTTCCTCCGTCAGCGTGAATCGTGGACGGACGATGTCGATCTCATGCACCGTCAAGCGCAGGCGTATCAGGGATAGAAGATCGTAGGACAGCCGGAGCGCATCGATTTGCGCAATCACCCTTCCCTGCTCATCTTTGAGGACGATGTCCCGCATGACTAGGGAACTGAGGAAGGACCCCTGGAGGCCACCGACCTCCACATCGCCCTGGAGAGTGTTTGACACAAACCTGAGGACGGCATGCAGGGCTGCATCGCGGGTGGAGCCCAGGATGAGCCCGGCGAGGATGGCATAGAGCAGCAGCCCGCACAGTAGCACCACTGATCCTCCGAGCATCAATAGTTTGCGCACCATCCTTGCACCCTCCGTCAAAAGGCCTGCCCGATGCTAAAATCCAGACGACCAAATGAGTCGCCAGATCGCGGATTCACCGCGACGCCGAAGTCGAGTCGGAATGGCCCGATAGGTGTATTATACCGAATGCCTGGCCCGACTCCGACACGCAGATCGCCTAGATCATAGGCCGGTGAGCCGCTGTAGACGTTCCCGGCATCAACGAACACCACGCCGCCAAGATCGCCGGTGATCGGGAAGCGCAGTTCAACACTCCCCACGAGCAGGCTGTCGCCGCCGATCGGCCTCCCCTGGCTGTCCAGAGGACCAACCCGATTCGGGGCGTAGCCGCGAATGCTGCCGGGTCCACCGGCGAAAAAGCGTACATTGGATGGCACGCTGTCGCTGCCAGCATAAGGTTGGATGCCTCCCACGGTGAGACGGGACGCCAGAATCACCTTCTCCCACAAGGCATAGTAATGGCGCCCCTCTAGCAAAAGCTTGAAGAAGCTTTCAGTGGAGATGAGCGCGGTAGTGGAGTGGTCGAGTTCCCCACTGAGCACGATGCCTCGGGTGGGGTTCAGTAAGTTGTCCCTGGTGTCCCATTTCAGCTCAGCGAATTGGATGAAGAGCGTATTGTTCTCAGCAACCCCCGTGCCGATAAGATCCAGGTCGACGTCGCTGAACACATTCCGGCTCAACTCCACGCCTCCAGCACCGCTGAGCCAGCGAGAGAACTCACGCCTGACGCGTGATTCCGTGCCCACACTGAACAGCGAATAACCGGGCGTGGTATTCTCGATGCCGAATAAGGTACCCCCCCCCAAGCTCAACGGGTCCTCATCAAGTCTGGGCTGGTTGCGTGCGAAGGCAGTTTGCGTAAAGCTGGTACGACGGGTCAGAAAGTATGGCAGGAAAAAGCGTCCCTCGGCCGCCTGTTGAATGGACGAGCCCTTTGCGGAGAAGTTCAGCGACTCCGCTCCTCCCCACAAATTACGCTGTGTCCATTGCACCTCTCCACGGAATTGTTCCACCGTGCTAAAACCAAATCCGAGCTGTATACTGCGGGGTTTGCGTTCGCGCACGGTGATTTCAACGTCCATCGGTGCACCTTGCTCGTTGGGATTCAGCACGCGAGGCGTGACCGCCTGGAACATCCCGAGACCGTGGATGGCATCGACGCTCTCCTGCAGCTCGGTGGCGTTGTACGGGTCTCCCTCCCGGATCCGTAGTTGGCGGCGTATAGCACGCTCCTTGACCTGCTGTTCCCCCTCGATGGTGATCTGCCCGAAGGTCGTCGGGGCGCCCGGACGCAATTCAAAGGTCACCACTGCCGTGTGCGCCTCTGGATTGACTTCGGTGTTAGGAATGACCTCCGATCGGGCGTAGGTGGCATTGTGCAGGCGCGTCAAGAGCAGCTCTTTACTTTGGTCGAAATCAGCTTTATTGAGACGCTGCCCGGCTTGGAGCGGTAGTGCTTTGATAAGGTTGGGGACTGGCGAGAGCTCGGGCGGAATAGTACCAGTCAGACGCACTTCTGCCACCTGCGTGGGAGCGCCCTCGTCGATGGCGATCTCGATGGTGACGGTGTTCTCTTCCGCATTCTCCTGCAGCTGTTCGACATGTGCTGTCGTCTCCAGAAAACCACGATCGAAGTAGTACTTCCGGATGCGCAGCAGGTCCTCTTGCAGCGTGGGTGGATTATAGGGCTCACCGCGCTTCCAGAACTGCAGCCAAGGCCGCGGCTTGCTGACCATCTCCCCGATTAGGGTGCGGCTGCTGAACTGGGTATTGCCAGTGAAGGTAATCTTCCTAACCTCCGGCAACACTATAGTGGGGGCGGTCTCGACCGGCCTCTCTCTGAAGAGGGCGCAGGACACGCACACTGGGAGTATCAAACTCATTCCCACCAGTCTGAATAGCCACCGCATCCGCACTCCCAGAGATTTCATAATGACCGTGCTGTCGCTCGCAACTGTCCTGTACGCTCGGTATAATTGGCCATCACGGACCGTTTGTGGAGGGAAGGCTTCATTGTAACACTACTCGCCTCCTGGGTCACGCTTCATTTGCGCCATGGGCATATGTCAGTGCCTGCCGCGGTCGTGCCGGAATTGGCTCTTCGCTTCCTGTCCCGTTGCGAGAGAACTGGGGTGAGGGAAACCGACATCCTGGACGGGTCTATCCCCCACGGCGGATATTGACATCTATAGCTGATCTTGAGTATGTCGTTATGACATTGTAAGATTATCGATACCTCCTCACAAAGGCGGATATCCATGCAGGAACATACGTTTGATACAATTGATCCGAAAGTATTCGGACGTCGCCTTCGAGACGTGCGAACGACTCGCGGTCTTACCCAGCGGGATGTGGCCACAGACCTTGGGATCGCTCGGACGACAGTGACCGCCATCGAACAGGGTGAGCGACGAGTCGGACCTGAGGAACTTATCCGGTTATCCAGATTGTATGGACGGGAGATCAATGAACTCGCACGGGACCGTGAGGTCGCAGAGGAATTTGCCATCCAGTTCCGGGCTGCAATTGCCCAGGCTGGCCGCAATCAAACGGAACTGGCGCGAGCCATTCAGGAGTTTCAGCGACTCTGTGAAGATTATCTCGAACTTGAACAATTGTGCGGTGCTCCACTGACGCGCAACTACCCGTCACCATATCCAGTTGAAGGAATCTCTCCAGAAGAAGCGGCAGAAGATATCGCCTCGGCAGAGCGGAACCGCTTGGGCTTGGGAGATGGGACGATCCTTCGGCTGCGCGAACTCCTGGAAAGCGATATAGGTCTACGTATCTTTTATCCAAGACTACCCTCGCACATCGCCGGGATGTTCGCGTATACCGAACGACGCGGGGGTTGCATCGCCATTAATGCCGTGCATCCTGAGGAGCGGCAACGCTGGTCATTAGGACACGAATACAGCCAGTTTCTGACCGATCGTTTCCGGCCAGAGGTATCGGTCATGTTCATCTACGAAAGGGTACCGGCATCTGAACGGTTTGCCGATGCATTCGCCGGGGCCTTCCTCATGCCTAGCAATGGGCTGAAGCGTAGATTTCATGAACTATCACGTCTTCGCCAGGGAAAAATCACCCCGGCGGAGTTATGTAGACTGGCCCACTACTACTTCGTGTCGGTGGAAACCCTCACCCGCCAATTGGAAAGCCTTCATCTCTTGCCCAGCGGGACATGGGATCGGCTCCGAGATAGTGGTTTCAAAGTACGAGAGGCACAAACGATCCTCGAACTGGAGCCACATCCACGTGCAAACCACCTCTTGCCCCTGCGCTATCAATACCTAGCCGTGGAGGCGTATCAACGAGGAGACCTGACGGAAGGTCAATTGGCAAGATTCCTACGCGTCGATAGAGTCGAAGCCAGACGATTAGTTCAAGCTTTGACGAACTACCACGACGTCTCAGAGTCGGGGAAGATCGCCAATGTTTCCGTCAACCTGGCCCACAACATCGGCAGCAACCGCGAGTAGAAAGGCCCGCAGATGCCTGTGCCGCAGCGGCCGATCATCCTGGATGCCAGTTGCCTGCTCAACTTGTATGCCAGCCGGAAATTGCGGGAGATTGCTGCTACATCGCCGCAGCCGTTTGTCGTTGCAGAGGACGTTGTTCAGCAAGAGGCTCTCTACATCCAACGGAGAGCATTCGAACAAGGACCAGAAGAACGCGAACCATCGATATCGGATACCCAAATCGAACCAAACGACATTTTTACAATGATATTACCTCATTATTCACGATCAATTGATGGAAATATATTTGTCTCTGGCGAGATTGTAAACTGTTATGTAGAAAGGAAAACCCCAAACACGGTTTGGGAATGGAATTAACCTGATTCTAAACGCTCAGTGACTTCCCCAAATGTTGAAAAACGATTAATCAATCAATTCATTATTCATCAGCAGATTGTAAATCCGTGAGATAAAGATTCTTCTAATCATACCATCCTGTGATTATCACCTCTGTCTAAAATATGACCTGACTAGATCATCAAGTCCCTCTTGCACAATAATATTGTATTCATCACATTCTTCCGTGGTAAGTCCAATAGCCTCAGATTGTTTTCGTGCAGTTGCATAATCCAATACACCTTCAACCCGTATCTGTGTTCGCTCTACATCGCTTTTCTCAACTTCTGGTGGAATCTCGATCTCCATACGCTTCCTTGTGAGGCTTACAGTTCTTCTAGCACTTATGAACCCCACAAAATTAATTTTATCACCATCCGGTGCAATCTCCAGCGTCATAGCAAGAAAATTTTGATAATAGTCATTTTGCTGAATTTTCTTTCTGAGCTTATTCTCCTCAGAATTATTAACAAGTTCAATATTAATTAAGACTTCATCTATCACTTGTGAGGCGTTCACAAAAAGTGGAAACGGCTCATTTTTAGCGACTCCTAATTTAATTGTTATGGCAAAACTATGCTGCTCAGCAGTTGATAGTACTGAAACAAAGGGTCTATACACCTTTGGTACCTGTCCATATCGCTGATATGTCGCCCCCATTATTCTTTGAACAGTTCGCTCAACAATCGTGCGAGTTGCTCTAATCCTCCTAAGGAATTCATCGTAAAAAATGGTCCCCAGCCCGACGCTCTTCCCTCGCATAGATAACTGAAAATCCTCATCAGCAAGGGTTACACCACGTACTGGAGGGTGATCTTCAAAGCTTATATGCTCATATAAATCCTTCAGTTCTTGCTCGATTTGCGGTGTGGGAAACCCCGAGAGACCTTTCGCGATTAACCGCACGGCAATGCTGAACTCTTTGCATTGGTATGCTAATGAAGCAGCGCTCCGATAGAGTATAGAGCGAGTCGGCTCTGAGGACTTCCCTTCGGGGATAAGCTCGGCCGCCTGTGCCTCATACATATACGCCTCACGCGCTAGAGTCCTAGCCTGTTCCCAATCTTGGTTATGCCGCGCAACTATAGCGAGATTGGCTAGTCACATCGCCTTGTCGTGTAACTCTCTGACATTACTCATACTTCAACCATCTTTGACCATGGCCTACCAAACTCGACCACAACAATCAACAAGGAAGATCGTTCTCAGTTTTCAGGCGCCGAATTTTCTGCCTAATTCTATTCTCTACAGTATTATCTTCATTTTCAGTCAGAATTCCTGAAACTTCTAAACGAGCTGCATGTTAAAAATCAGATCGTCACCTTGGTTCTGCTTGACTAAATAGTAGTCTATAGTAGTACCAATACATGCTTGCTCAATCGATGTAAACTCCGTTAGTCCTCGGACGATGATAAGTGCAATAGCACAAGCTGCAAAATCAGTCGCGCGGTTCATCTCATTGTATGACCGTAGCAACTGCTCTGTTATGTCCCCATCCCAACATATTTCAAAGATCCTTCTGGTACATTTATAAGCAACTATGCGGTTCACACCGCTCTTGTGAGTGTTTTTGTGAAAACATATCATGCAGTTTTGCTTGTAGAAACTTATAGTTTCCTCTGGGATGACCGGTATCCCATTACTCAAGACTCTAAATCGAGTCTAAATATTGAATTTATATTCGCTAGCTCTTCGGACGACATAAATGAGTACCATAGATAACTATTATTGAAATTTTCGGCTTAACCGTTTAAGGATTAATCTTTATGCTAGCATATTATCCTTCTCTTACGTTGAAAATAAAGCTGAGAAACAAGGCTCAGGAGGTATAGAATCAAACCAACGGTCACTTATATCTGGTGCAGCTTTTAATCCGCCATAGATCATCGAGGACCGACCAAAGGCGCTTCACCCTTCACCCTCTTGCTTGGCTTAAGCTAACCAATGCATTCACAGCTTTTCTCATATTGTAGCCAAATCAAACTATGCGGCCTTGGGATGTTGCCGGGTATCGCTAGTAGAAGCAAATCTTGGGTTCACCCTGGATTGCCCTATTGTACGCGATCTCCACCAGGCGATCGCAAGGATTGCGCCTACAGCGATACGTAAATCTCCGAAAGTTCGACTTGGATACGGCGTCGAGACCTCCGCAGCATAGGAGCGCATTGTAAACGAAGATAAGTGAGAGTCAATAGGCACGGGTATAATGGCATCAATTCAGCTGTCCGAGGAATCCATCCTAAATTGATCCATCCGAGATCTGTACCGCGCAACGCCCCCCGATGCATAGGGTAAGGAGCGCAGCCGCTATGTCCACACCTACCCACCCGGCATCGAACCTACGAACATGGAGCCGGAACCTCCGCCTAACGCATGCGCCAGCTTTTATCGATGTACCGCTGGTGTGCCATGGCTGAGATCTGGATGGCCGCCCGGTAGTGGCCGCCGTGGGCTTGTGTCGTCAGAATCCGGGTGTCGACGGGGATTTGTTCCTCGTCCGGCCCCCCAAGCAACGCCTCGCTCAGGACACGGCCATCGTGGGATGCACCGGTCGGAATACCCTTGAGGGCTAGGATCGTCGGCACGAGATCGACGTTACTGACAGGGACACGGACCTCGACGCCACGCTTGAAATCGACGCCCCAGGCGAAGCAGGTGTTACGGATGGTCCACGGGCTCATGCTGCCATGATTGCTCGCCTCGCCGCTCCGCGCGCCCGCCGCCCGCGTCGTGTGCATCAAGTCGGTCCCTGCCAACCCAAAACCGTTCCTGGCCGAGGTCCACGGGAAGGTGAAGAGGATATCGGGACCACGCTCCTCATTCGCCAGGTGGATTAGCTCCAACGAGAATGTGCCGTCAACCCATCCATGTGGGTCAACAGAGGCGGATGGTCCGCTGAGATCGGTCGGCCTGGTGCCACGAGTGAAAATCACGCCGATCCACTCCTGGGCCTGCAGCCACTGCACGAGCTGCTGGATGCGCTCCGGCGCATGGTCGCGGACGTGCAGCAGCACCGCCTGATCGCTGCTGGCCAACACGACATCATCGGAGTCCAGACTGGCCTTCAGCCCCGCCTCCATAAGCGCCTGCATCACGTTGATCGCACACGTGACGCGGCTGAATCCATGGTCCGAAGCTACGAAGATGTCGGTTAGCTCGGCGAGCCCCAAGTCCTGAAGTGTGTCGAGGATGCGCCCGATGTGCCGGTCGTTGTTCTGCAGCATCTGGCGACTTTCCGGTGAGCCCGCGCCGAAGGCGTGTTGCATATGGTCCGGCTCGGTCAACCAGTTGATGATCACGTCCGGCCGCAGTTCTGGCAGGATGAACTCCCGGAGCATGTCCTCGGTCCAGTCCACCGCTGCCCGGTGGGATTCGGAGCCCCTACCCTTCGCGGGGGCAGGCCCGAAGCGCTCGAGAATAGTCTTATTGACCTCGGGCGGGAAGGCCACCAGTTGGCCAGGATCAAAGTACCCATTCACCAGGGTGCCGACGCCATGGAGGGCATGGGGATTGAGCAGCAGGGAGGTCCCAGTCGAGCCTGAACTGACCACGGCGAGCTGCAGTGCATGCTCCTGCAATTGCTCTCCCAGGGTCTTCACCAGGACGAGCCGCCCATCGCTCACCGCCTCTAGGCTGACGAGATGCTGAAACTCTCCGAGGCTGAAGGGACGCCCCTGGTTGACCTTCGGCACGTACATGACGTTACTCACGATGCCGTTGGTGCCCGGATAGGCACCCGTCCCAATTGCCGCCGCGTTGACGCGGGTCACCGTGGGGAAAACGGCATGGCTATTGAGGTAGTACACCCCCTCCTGACGCAGTCGGAAGAGCGTTGGCGTATCGACGGAATTAATCGCATCTGGGCGCAGGCCATCGAGGACAAACACCAGGACCACTCGGGCTTGCCCGGTTGATCCTCCTGCGGCGCTCAACGACTCGACTAGGGGTTGAACAAGGCGCGTGTCATCCATCATGGTGCCTCTTCTAACGTATAGGGCTTCTGGTGCCACGCGTCAGCCCTATTGAAACACCGCACGTTGGGAGCCACCGCCAGCCGCGATGACTTCACCGGTGATGGCCGTGGCCTTCGGCGAGGCCAGGAAGCAGACCACGTAGCCGATCTCTTTGGCGTCGACGATGCGGCGAATGGCGATGTTTTGCGCGGCACGCCGTTCGATTTCCTCGACTGTCACGCCTTCGCGCCGGGCACGCTCGCCATACGTTGGGCCAGTGCGCTCGGTGCGGGTGGTCCCGGGATGCACCAGGTTCACGGTAATGCCTTGGGGTCCAAGTTGGTCGGAAAGCGTCTTGGTGAGATGGGCAATGGCGGCATTGCGCAAGCCGCTGATATTGCCTGACTGCCGCCCTGAGAGCCCACCGATATTGATGATCCGCCCCCAACGCTGTTGGCGCATGTGCGGTTCCACGGCCTTGGCACAGCGGAAGTAGCCGATGACCTTGGTATTGACGTCCTCCATCAGCAACTCGTCACTGGCCTCAGCCAGTGGTCCCTGGACAAGTCCGCCGGGCGTCGAGGCGTTGTTCACCAGAATATCGACACGGCCCAAGTTGGCCACAGTTTCCTTGACCATCTGTTCCACCGCCTCGCGATTGGTCGTATCGGCGGGGACAGCAACGATGCGTCGACCTGTCGCCCCTGCCAGTTCCTTGGCAGAGGCTTCCAGCGTGTCACGACTCCTACCGCAGATCACTACATCAACCCCTTCACGGGCCAATTCCAGCGCGATGGCTTTGCCGACTCCTCGACTGCCGCCGGTAACGATGGCTACTTTGCCTGCTAATTCCAGATCCATGCTGTGGTCCTTTCGTTCGGTTGGGAAGTCTCTATCGATCCTTTATCATGCTGAGCCGGGCTTATTTCTCCATCTCCCAAAGGGAGAGGGCATGCCTAGCGCAATCAGCGCCCGGATGAGACGACGGTTTGGCCGTTCTGGCTGGGCTCGGGTGCCCCCGCTGGTCGCAGATATTTGGCAAACCAGTCAAGGATGACGCGAAAGCGCTCCAGTCGGTGGCGTGGCTTCCCAGCACGTGACAGTTCATGATCCTCATCGGGAAAGCGCACGAATACCACCTCCTTGCGCTGCTTTTTGAGCGCGACGAATAGCTGCTCCGCTTGCTCCATCGGACAACGTAAGTCGCTCTCGGAGTGCATGATGAGGAGCGGGGTAACGATGTCCTTAGCGTACGTCAACGGTGAGTGATCGATGTACCACTGCATGTTCTCCCAGGGAAGATAACCGCTTTGCGCCTCTGAGAAGGAGTGTCCGATGTCGCTGGTACCAAACAGGGTATAGGTGTTGTTCACGGCGCGCTCCGAGCAGGCGGCTATGAAGCGATTCGTATGCCCCACCGTCCAGCTCGTCAGAAACCCGCCATAGCTCCCCCCCATCACCCCCAGCCGCTCCGGGTCGATACACTCATAGCGTCGCAAGGCTTCATCCAGTCCCGCCATGACATCGGCAAAATCGCCGCCGCCCCAGTCGCCGATCACTGCGCGGGTAAATTCTTCACCGTAGCCCTGACTACCTCGCGGATTAGTGAAGATCACCACATAGCCAGCCCCAGCATACACCTGAAACTCGTCGAAGAAATTATGACCGTACTGCGTGTGCGGGCCGCCGTGGATGTTTAGCAGCGCCGGATACCGCTGGCCCGGCTTGAAGTCGAACGGTCGCATCACCCAGCCGTCGAGGTGCTGACCATCGCGCTCGTAGCGGAAACGCTCCGGTCGCGACCGCGCCACCTCCGCCTTCCAGGCGCGATTCAGCTGAGTCAACGGCTTCTCACCGGTGCCATCCGCGTGGCACACCAAGACCTCGGCTGGTGACACCGGGTCCGTGCTGGCGAAGGCGAGTAATGCCCCATCGCGCGAGGCAGAAAGACCGGTCACCTGACGCTCACCGGCGATGATGCGTTTGGGTGCCGTCGTACCATCAGCACGCACGCGGTAGATCGGGATGTCACCTTGATCCTCGACAGCGAAGGTGATCCATTGGCCATTCGCCGACCACAGGGGCGACACATTGCTGAAAAAAGGCACACAGGTGCGGTCTAACGCCATGGTCAGACACGTCGGCGTGCCACCGGCCACTGGCATGGTGTACAGCCGCATGTTGCGTCCCGACTCATTACAGTAGCGATGGCCCAGATAGGCGATGGTGCGCCCATCCGGCGAGAAAGTGGGGGAGCTCAGAGGGCCAGCAGTATCAGTGAGACGTCGTGGCTCACCGCCGTGAGCCGGGATGATCCAAATGTCTGAGGCATTGTCGTAGTCACGGTCTTCATGCCGCGCGGAGACGAAGGCCAGTTGCGTGCCGTCGGGCGACCAGGCCGGGTAGGTATCGGCGAACTCGCCATCGGTGAGCTGCTGCGGCTCGCCGCCATCGGTCGAGATGGCGAAGAGATGCGGCCGCCGGTCATAGATAAATCCCTCTCCATTGGCCTTATGCTTGAGCATCGTAATGATGCGCACCGGCTTGGATTTCTGGCGTTCTTCCTCGCTGGCGGGTTCATGCCAGCCGCCGACCCGCGCTACTAAGGCTAGACGACGACCATCGGGGGACCAGACATGCTCCATCACCCCATTTTGCAGGGTCGTCAACCGTGTGGGCTCACCTCCGGCGGCGGGTATGATATATACTTGCGCCTTTGGCTGTGCTTCGCGCTCGGAGAGAAACGCCAGGCAGGTGCCATCAGGGGACCAGCGCGGCTTAGTATCGCGCTTCGGGCCGGTGGTGAAGCGCTGTGGCTCGCCCCCGGCGGTGTCTACCATCCAGATGTTGGAGAGGTATTGATCTTTGTCGTCCGAGAGTATGGTGACGACAAACGCCACCCGCTGCCCGCCGGGCGAAATTTGCGGGTCGCTGACGAAGCGAATGCGGGTGAGATCCTGTGGAGTCATCGGGCGACCGGTGGTATCGGCCATGGCAACCCTCCGAATGGTGCGCCACCCTCGGGCACATCTATTGGCCTCGCGTTCATCCGGCCAGGCTATCCTAGCATGCCTGCAGCGTCTGGTCAAAGAGATGTCAGCATAAAACTTTTTGCACCCGACTGAACTTTTTCCCTCCAGCGGTTACTTGCCTCAAATTGGCCCTGCATACATGTTCACCGACGGTCATAAGGGGACCCGCCATGGCTAGCACCTCACCGACAATGGCTCTCATCGGCGATGTCAACGGAAAGCTTGGGCAGGAACTCAAGGCTCACATAAATCTCACGGCCTACAACGGCTCTTTGCAAGGCTTGGACGGGGTCATCTTGGATGGCCAAAGCGCTCCAGCCGCCGCCCTCACAGATACGCCAACGCTCTCGATGATCCTCCAATCCGGCAAGATGCTGGCGGCCGCGAACCCCACAGAGCAGCTCCTTACAACTCTGCGCGCGCTGACCGGCGCAGGCCCCGGGGCTCCAGTGGCGCTCATTACCTACATCAGCGTCCCGGGTACGCCCGGAGTTGCCCCTGCCCACTATCATTCGGTTGTAGTGCCGATCGCAAAGACCACGCGGCATTATGTTTCGGCCGAAACCGGCGTCGTGGCGCCAGCGGTGGATTCGCCTGTGACCACGCCCTTGGGCTTAGCCATTGTCGAGGCCCAGAAGGATGGAGCAGGTGGCGCGCGAACGCGGCGCTTGGGATACTCGAATACTGGCCTCATCCCACCTCCCGGGGCAACCTATGGATACTCATCTGTCTCGGCGTGCAGACCACGGCGCAGGGCTACCAAACCAGCCAGGGCGACAGCGTGAGCTGGGGAGTCAAATGGGGCAGCTGGCTCGGCAACAGCTCGGTCACCGCCAACCAAGCGCAGTACGCCACCGCCTGGTATCTGAGCTGGGTCGGCGAGCGCTGGGGGGATCGCATTACCTATGCCTATAACGGCTGGCCCAATCAGGCCGGAGATGGCTGGGAACGCGACCCGCAAACCGGCCTCATCCCTGACGTGGAGCAACTGGTGGGCTATGGGCGGGAGGATGGCAAACCGTTTACCAAGGGGGTGTATCTGACCCAGATCACCGATGTCTTTGGGCGTATGGTCACCTTCCAGTATGATGATAAGACGTATAGCGACCCGACCACCGATCCCACCGGGCCTCGGGAGTATCAGGACCCTCATAAGCCGGTGGCGAACAACACCACCGCCATTTCGTTTCAGGACGAGGTCACCACCAAATACCTGGACAGCGTCACAGTGCAGGGCAGCAGCGGCACGACGCTGCTCACCATCGGCTTTGCCTATTTCCCCCTCGTCAATGTCACGAGCAATACCGGGGCGCTCGCAGGGGATACTTACAAGCGCTACCTGCAAGCGATTACCCAGTATACGGCCGAACGCAGACGTATACGCTGTACCGGTTTGCTGGCGATTCCATCACCCAAAATCTCGTCCACTACCCGGTGACCATGCTTGCTATCGACGACGGATACGGGCAAGTATCAGCCGCGGTATATGACTTCGATCCTAGCGCAGCGGCATGCGACAGCACCGGCAAGGTCGTGAAGTACTACAAGAGCACGACGAAGGTGGTGAAGAACGAGGATCCCAGTGACAGCTCATTTGGCTGGACAGAGACCTATTATATCAACGGTTACCAGGGGAGCACAGCGCCCTATACCTACATGCTGGATGGGATGCTCGAGCAAACCCTCACCTACGATAACGCCGGCAATGTGGTGGCATCGATGCAGAATAGCTGGACGGTCTACACAGCGCGCAACAGCAATCCCCTGACCAAAGACACCACGCCATTGGCGCTCTACGGCGGCTATGCCAAGCTCCAGTCACGCGTACAGGTGCGGGATGGCGTCACCACGACCACCACACATAATTATGTGCCGGACGGGTTGGCGTATCCATATTCCGGTTTGGAGGTGGAGTCCAGTGTCGCGAATTATAACGCAGCCGGAGACCAGCAGACGCACCTGGTGCATAAGAAGTATGGCTATGAAGTGTATCCCGACCTGGCGGGCCAGCAGCGGTTGACGGCGGTGGCGCCACTGTCATCGCAGGCGACGCACACACGGGCGAGTGCAGCCTCCAGCTACCCGGCCAGGGCACCGGCACGCTCCAGACGATCCTCATGCCAGCACGCCAGGGCCAGCGATACATCCATTCGTGTTGGTATAAGACCGGTCCTAACTTCCAGGCCAATGCGCAGACCGGTTGGACCGTGGCAGTGACGGCTGGCGGTACCCCCATCGGTGACGCCATCGTCGTGCCCTTCGTCGATACCCAGACGACATGGCCCTATCTGACGCAGGCGGTCGATCTCGCGTCGTACCAGCCACTCAAACCGGGCGCCACCTTGTCGATCGGCTTGACGGCCGCCAATACATCGGCCACCGTCGTGTTGTTGGACGACAACGGCGATACTACGATCCCTTCCATCGGAAATTGGCGGAGGAAGGCCCGGCCGAGCAGATTCGTACGCTGATCAGTCCATATGCCTCACGCCTCGGCAACAACGATCAGTTCAACCCGGCTGAACCGAACTGTGCGGTCAAGATCCAGGTGCGCAGCGGTGGCTTTACGGAAGGCTTCCAGAGTGGTAGCGAATGGCAAAGCCGCTGGACGGCCAGCGGCACCTGGCAGACAGTGGCCGGCACGCTGACCCATCCAAGCGGAGCCAACGCCACGCTGGCCCCCGTTGCCGAAGTATTCAACCCGAACTTCGCGCTGTATGTCGAAGTCACATCACCTGCACCCATCACCGACACCTTGGGGGTCGCTCTCAGCGGTAACAATAGCCTCGCGTGGCAGCCGTCCACGCAGCAATGGGTCTGCACCATCGCTGGGCAAAACCTGACCCGGCTGGCCCATCCCACTAGGTTGTGTTGACGAATTACCGAATCATCATCCAGGTTGCCACAAGGTGCATGAAGGCCAGAAAAGTCCGACTGAGCTTGTCATCTCGAGTAGCAATACGTCTGAAGTGTTTGCGTTTGTTGAAGAACCGTTCCACTTT
>JBKPCR010000508.1:0-18288 GCA_046727435.1 bacterium
CCACGGTTGCGCAGTTGGTCCGGCATATAGGGGCCGTACAACACGCTATCAGGTTCCCAGCCACCGCCGTAGGGGCCCATCGCCAGGCCCTCGAACTTGCCCTGGCCCGTCGTCGCTTGATACGCCCCATACTCCTGGATCTTCAACTCGGCCTCAAGGCCGACCTCTTTGAGATAGCGCTGGACCAGCTGCGCCGCATCGATCAGGTCGCGGCCGTAGCCACTGGTGGTCGTGAGCGTTGTCTTCAAGCCCTTGGGATACCCGGCTTCGGCTAGCAACCGCCGGGCCTCCTGGGGATCATACCGATAATACTTCGCCCCCTCGCCGAGTTGGTCGATGGGCAAGGACCACTCGGCCAGGCCAGGGGCGACCGCGGGGGAGGGTTGGCCCCGCATCCAGACGGCGTCAATGAGCCCCTGGCGATCGACCGCGTGGGAGATGGCGCGCCGCACGCGCACGTCGGTGAAGGGGGGCTGATCGGTCCGCATCCAGATCGTCGTCTTGGTGTTGGACTGAATATCCTGGTACTGCAGGTGGGGATGGCTCTGCTTGAGCGAGTCCAGGTCGGCTTGGCGCACGTCCCATTGGAGGCCGGGGCCCGCATCGAGTTGCCCGGTGCGATACATGGCGAGCGCGGTCGATTCGTCGTCCAGAACCAACCACTCCACTCCATCCACATATGGCAGGCCCGGGCGAAAATAGTCCGGATTGCGCCGGAAGACGATCTTCACGTTCGGCTCGTAGCGCTCCAGCAGGAAGGGCCCGGTGCCGATGGCGGTCCCGACTTTCTTCAGGTCGCCGTATTGCTCCACCACTTCCGGGGCGATGATCCACATACAGATCGGGCCGGCCAGGATGTCAAGCAGCCAAACGAAGGGCTCGTTGAGGTGGAACTTCACCGTATAGCGGCTTACCACCTCCACCCGCTCCACCGACTCCAGCAACTGCCGCGCTGGATTGCCCTTTTCCGCCAGGAAGCGGTCGAAGGTGAATTTCACATCCTCGGCCACCAGCTCGCGCCCATTGACGGGGGGCTTGTGATGCCATTTGACGCCCTGGCGCAGGTGGAAGAGATAGGTGGTGTCGTCCGGCGCTTCCCAGCGTTCAGCCAAATCGGGCTCGATGATGAAGGTGCCCGGCCGCACGTCGGCGCCGACTTTGTGTCGCAGGAGCTTGCCATACACGAAGCTCAGGGCGGTCTGCGTCCTTTGGTTGCGTGTGAGATGCGGATCGAAGTGCACAGGGTCCCGCCCACGCACACGCAGGAGCCCTCCCTGCTTGGGCGACCTTGCCTCTTCGCCCCAGAGCGGGAGCGGGCCAACTAGCGGCCAGGCGGACAATGTTACGCCAGCGACGAGTCCCGCCTGCAGCAGCTCGCGACGGCTGAGACCATGGGCTTGTCGAGGATGCGCATTCTGTCTTGGCATGAGCACCCCTCCCTCTTTCGTCATGCTGCATGCTTCACGGCTTATCCAGCCACGTCGTCTCGATGCGGATTTTGTTGCCATGCAAAAAAGTCAACCTGGTTTCGACTCGAGGGCAGAAAGTTCTACAGCGGTTGCGCCTGCCCCAGGAGCGCCGTCTTAACGATGGCCTACCGGTTGATCTCACAGCCCAGCACCGCCCACGGCTGTTGTTTCCCCTCGCCTGTCGGAGCACTGCCGGGACATCGCATGGGCCTGTACAGAGGCGATCTAGCCTCCCTGTTATAGGGCGGCTATGGAAAGAAAACTTCTGTGTACTATGGGTGGCTCTTGGCGGTTTCGACCAAAACCATGCAGCCCGGGGCATGGGTGGAAGCGGGAGAGGCTCCTCCCCAAGGGAAGAGATTAGACGCGGGTCAGCAGCTGGGGCCTCAGCAAGAAACGGATACGGGTCTGGAGGCAAGACATCAGGGGAGGATGCAAGCATTGGTATGTTTGAGTGTGCTTCATGAGTGTGCTCTCGGTTGGTGACCGCCGACATGAGCAGCACAGCACGAGGTAAGTGGCGATATTGTACGGAGAGCCTGGATGATCTGTCAACAGCAATTCAGTGTTTGAGCGGTTCTCCCGACTCAGGAAGTTGTGCAAACACAGTTTCATGCCTGCCTAGCGTGGCGGGCCGAAAGATAGAGATGAGGAAAAGGCTTGCCAAGAGATATGTAACAGGTTATGGTGGGCGCCAATGCTTTACTCCACCGAGAAGAAGACAGCCTTGAAATACTGTTGTGATTAGAGAATTTTTCAATGCTAGCCCCCTCGAATTGGATGTCGGTTAGAGACCCTTATCGGCGGATGGTGGCTTTGACAGCGCTCATAGCGACTATTCTGCTGCTTGCTGTCTTCTGCCACCACCCCGAGGCAACTGGGCCCACCGTCGGCCACACCCATCTTGGCCAAGCCAGCGTCGAGCATTGCTGGATATCAGTTGCTAGCTCCCCGGTATTGGCCTTTGTACCTATACTCGTTGCGATTCTCACCTTTGTGTCGATTCTTCATGAGCGCCTCCTCGTAGCCTCGCTGTTCAAACCTCCCCGAGCATTCCTACGAACGCGTTGCCGGTCCGTTCATCAATAGACACGGACACGAGTCACACACCAATCTGCACACTTCATGCGTGCCCTGATTCGCCTCGACAGAGGATTTCGCCGCGTAGGGATCCGCATTTTTTGGCATGCGGGCCTCCAGAGGAGATGGGAGATCATCGGTGGCGCGTAGGAGTAGTGTCCTGCGCCATCGCGCTTCTTCTTCGCAAGCAAGAACCAGGGTTAATCACTATGACCGGGCTTCTCAAAAAATTTGGGACTGAGTACCGCATCACCATTGTAATATTGGTGGCGATGGTGACGTTTGTCGTCCTTCAGCGCCAGGGCTTCCTCCTGCGAAGCCCAACCACTGATACAACGCCCCCTTCCAGCCGCACAGTCCTCGCGCCTGATTTCGCCTTGCCCGACCTGGAAGGAAAGGTCCAGCGGCTTGCTGATTTTCGCGCAAAGGTAGTGCTGCTCAATTTCTGGGCGACCTGGTGTCCTCCATGTCGGGCCGAGATGCCCTCGATGGAAACCTCATATCAGGCATATAAGGACCAGGGATTTGTGATCCTAGCCGTGTCGAGCAATGTGCAGGGAGCTGCAATCGTCCAGCCATTTATGGACCAGAACCGCCTCAGCTTTCCGACCCTTCTCGATCCGACTGGACGAGTCGGTGGCATGTACGGCGTGCGCTCGATTCCGACCAGCTATCTACTGGATCGGCAAGGACGGGTCGTTAGTCGGGAGATCGGTGCCCGCAATTGGTCGAATGCCGAGGCCCGAGCGTTGATTGCCTCACTGCTCAACGAGACCGAGCCCGTCCGGGAGGATCACGCTGCTAAATCCTCACACACTCAGTAGGAAACACCAAGTATGCCACGGGGGGGACGAACCCTGCAAGCTACGGGATTTTCAGCACCATGCTCAGCTTTCCCATGGCGGGGACCTGGCATGTGGAGGTTATGGTGAGGCGTCCAGGTCAGTCAGAGGTCAAAGTGCCCTTCAGCCTGAGCGTGCAGTGGAGGCCCTGGACCGATGTGCCAAGCTATGCAAGCATCGGCTCGACCAGTCGCCCGAGCAATTCCTCAGGGACGAAAAATGGGTGTCGCCTGACAGGTAACATCGGAGCGGCAGCGACGACGCCTTTTATCAGGCGGTCAAACATGGGGTCCGCGCCCTTCACTGGTGCCTTGAGAATATGCCTCCCGTCCCCGAAGTGGACGAGGACGAGGTGGCTCAAATCATCGCCTATGTACGCTGGCTCCAGCAGCAGGCGGGAGTCCGTTAACGCGATCGGAGGGTGGATGACCAAGCTTCTGATGGCAGGCCTCTTGGGAGCACTGTTGATAGGATTCAGCAGGGAAACGATGGGATTTGTCCACAGACCCCCTGCTGGCGGCAAGATGGTGACAGTCGATATGAAGGAGTTTCGGTTTATCCCTAGCCAGATCACGGTCGACCAAGGACGTATCACGTTCGAGGTGCGCAACAGTGGTGAGCTCCCCCACGTCTTTCAGATCATAGGAGCGGGGGTCGATACCCATATCGCTTTACTCCCTGGTGGAGCAACGACTTGGGATGTGCTCCTGACAACACCGGGCGAATACACCCTCATCTGCCCCATCCCGACGCATCCAGAGCAGGGCATGCGGGGCCGCATCGTGGTCCGATGAGCAACCACTCAGACAACATCGAGGCAAACCCTCACTGCGGGAAGGAGGTGGCCGATGCCAATATGGATTGTCATGGGGCTTTCAGGCCTTCTGGCGCTGAGCGTGTGGTCTCTGCAGGGCAACCACCATACTCATGAGGTGACAGCCGCAGCACGTGTACAAACGGTGGAGATGCGGGCCAGCGAGTTCCGCTTCGACCCCGAGCATATCGCTGGGAAGCCGGGAGTACTCCGCTTCGTCGTGCAAAACGTCGGGGAACTTCGCCATGTGCTCACGGTGGAGTGGGCAGGGGGCGGAGGCGCCTCCATCCGCGTTGCTCCTGGCCAAACACGAACGCTGGAGGTGACCCTGGAACAGTCAGGCTCCTATGTCTTTTTCTGTCCTCTGGAAGACGAGGGGGAAGGGGGCAGCCTGATCGTCCATCGAGAGAGGGGGATGGAAGGACAGCTCATCGTTGCCAAGGAGTAGCGTTGACGGCATAATCGTGGGGAGGGATTCTGATGTCGACTCGGGGACGGGGTCGCGCGGCGCAGCAAGCAGAGCGGCATCGGCGACAGCGGCGAAGGTGGCTTTGGGGTGGTGTGTGTATCCTGGCGCTCCTGGTGATCGGCGGGTTGGCCTACCTTGCCCTTACGAAGCTGTATCCCGGACAAGCAGTCCCGACGCTTGGCAATCAGCATATCACCTCCGCGGAGACGCCCAACGTGCATTACAATACCCGTCCCCCAACGTCGGGTCCGCATCTGCCCTCCGTGGCGCGCTGGGGCATTCACACCCAGCCTATCCCCGATGAGCTGCAGGTGCACAACTTGGAGGACGGTGGAGTCTTGGTGCAATACAACTGTCGCGATTGCGATGCCCTGATCGCCAGGCTGCAGGCCATCGTTTCCCGATACTCGGACAAAGTGATTCTGGCCCCCTATCCGAAGATGGACACGCGGATTGCGCTCACCGCCTGGGGGCGGATCGACACGTTTGATGACATTGACGAACAGCGGATCGTGCGCTTTATCGAGGCCTACCGCGGCATCGACCACCACCCGCGACGGTAAGGGAGATGCGCGGGGCGTCGCTGGCGCCTGACCCATCGCCGCCCGACCATATGTCTGTTGCATTGGCAACGAGCGTGCATCGACAGTCACGAGTTTTTCTCCTGGATAGCCCATGAGACCTACATGGCGTGATGGCTTGACTCAATGGTGAAGGTCTGTTAGGGTAGCTTGAAATCGTTTGTAGAAGCGGGAGGGTTTGCGGGTGCGAAAAGCCCGGCGATCTTGGTCAAGTCTCATTTGGAGCTTTGGGATTGTCCTCCTCACGCTGACTACACAGATGGTGTGTGCCAGCCATCCGGATACTCACCATGTCACGGCTCCGCCGCTGTGCTTCGACTCGAGCAGTCCGGCGGCCCAGGAGGATGATAAACCCGTCCTCTTTGCCGATGGTAGAGGGTTTCCACTGCCCCCCAAGTCTGCAACCTCATCATTCCTCCCTCTGGCTATAGACGCTCATCCATCCTTGGGCCTCGGTCCTTGGACCCATCGGCCTTTCCAGACGGACGAGAACTCCTCCTCAACTCTCCCTCAGCGCTTCCTTCCCGTTCTCCGTCTATGAGCTTTCCCCTGGCGTGATTGCGCCAGCCAGTGATCGTTCATCGATCATATCGTCGGCTGGGGATTCGTGCGTCGTGTGAAATGGGTCCTGTAAGAGTCTGTATGAAGGATCCCTTCACGAAGACCGACCATCTGTGACTGGTCAACCGCGCCCTACACATTCCTAACTGACAGTTTTCTGGGGAGCATTCCGGCTCATTGCCCGCTCGTAAGTTTAAGGCCTACCGATGCCATCATCAGGGAAGGGGAGGGTATGCTCAGGGGCTCGCTCATTATCCTAGCGCTTGTCGCCACACTCGTCGGATTTGTGCACGTACCGTTTGCCGATGCGGTTCCTGCCTTTGCACGTCAGTACGACCTGCAATGCAACGCTTGCCACACGCGCCCGCCGCGCTTGAACAGCTTCGGCGAACAGGTCCATATGATGGGTTTTCAGATCCCCAGCGCCGCTCGACCCGGGGGGCTGATCCAAAGCCTCAAAGAAGACGGCGTTGGCAAGACCCTCATCGATAGCCTGGCACTGCGCATTTTGGGTAATATCTTTGAATACTCCACCACGCCGGAAGTAGACGAGAAAAAGCTGGAGCCGCCGCACGAGTTCGAGCTATTTATCGCGCGACCCCTCACCCCCAATCTGAGCATGTTCGTCGAGGTGGAGTATGAGCCGAGTGCCGTGGTGTTCGAAAACGGTCGCTTCAAGAACAAAGGCGAGATCGGTCTCGGCAACGAAGCATTCATTATGGCCAACCTGGGGCGTCTCCTAGGCTTCTTAGGAGCCCCCACGATGGAAATGGGTGGGCAGACGATGGTGGGCCGCCACGGAGGCTTCCAAATCCACGGCCCGATGCTGATGGGTGGCAAGGTCGATCCCTCCACCAACTTCTCATACCCGACCAATCGCCAGCTCTTTCTGGATACCGAGACCGAGATCCACGACGGCGAGGTCGAGCGTTTCCCCATCGTCCCCTACGCCTTTTCTTCGAAATTCTTCGGACTGTTCAAGGATCAGGCGAGTCGGGAGCCGCTGCTGGTGACGGATCAGGTCATGTACAACACGCCAGGGCGACCGGGCGCAGACTTCCATACCATGTTCATGCACAGCCGCTTTCCGGGCCAGTTTATCCTCGGCCAGGTTGGATTTTTGCAGGAGAACGAGGGCTTTAATACCTATCTGATGCCGCGTTATGATTTCGGCCAGCGCGAGAACTTTACCTTTAATGTATCAGCCTTGCTGAACTATGGTTTTGGCGTGGCCACCCCGCCCGACCCCGACGACGAGGACCACCCCGGCGCTGGCAGCCTCGATCGGCTGCGCTATGGATTCGCCGCCAATGCTCGTTGGAAGGCGCTCGACGTCTATGGGTCGGTGATTTGGGACCGTATGATGAATCTCCCCGGTCAATTGAAAAGCGAGTTTGATCGTACGGCCACGGGGCTCTCGGTGCAGGTCGATTACTTGGTCCTTGAGCCCGTCATGCTTTCCACCCGCTTCGACCAGCTCTGGGCAGGAGGGTTAACGGATGAGAAGCGCGACGGGACGGTGCTTTCAGCGCAAGTCAGATACTATCCGTGGCCGAATATCTCGTTTTTCGTCCGGGATAGCTGGAATTTTCGAGCTTTTGTCGAGGAAAACCCCCTGCGAAGCTGGCGTAACCAGTTCTTCGTAGGTATCGACTGGGACTTTTGAGTGGGGAGAGCGTAGGATGAGAATGAGCCACTACTGGCGTATCGCGATAGTCGTGTCCAGCATATTTCTGGGAATGTTCCTTGTTAGTCCACCCCCAAGCCGCGCGGATGTCACGCCCGGGGGAGAAGAGCACGAGGAGGAAGAGGGGGGCGCTCACATCCATGTGCCGGCGCCGCTCGAATATGCCGACATGCACGTCCCGCCCAGCGCCTGGACGGACCCTGCGATGATCGCGCGCGGTAAGGAGATCTATACCGCCAACTGCGCCGTCTGCCATGGCGACGAGGGGGATGGCAAGGGCCCTGCGGGCGTGGCGCTGCCGTTGAAACCGTCCGACATGCGCGACCAGGCCGCCCTGGCCGAAATGCGGGACAACTTCTGGTATTGGCGAGTGAGCGAGGGCGGTCTGGTCGAGCCCTTCAAGTCCAAAGGCTCGGCGATGCCGCCATTTAAGGATGCGCTCTCGGTCGAGGACCGCTGGGCTGTCATGGCCTATCAGCACACCTTCTCGGGCCATCAAGGCCAGCACGTGCCTTGGGAGCACCCGCAGATGGTTCAGGTGGGACGCGACATCTTTTCCATGTCGTGCGTAGCCTGTCACGGCGACTATGGCCGCGGGGATGGCACAGTCGGTTCGACGCTCTCCCCCCGGCGGGCGCCGCAGCCGCGGAACTTTACCAGCAGCGAGTTCAAGTTCCGTTCAACGCCGAGCGGCGAATTACCGACCACCGCCGACCTCTTCCGGACCGTGACCGAGGGCGTTCGCGGCAGTGGAGGTCCTCTGACCTTCGGTCTGCACGGCTATCGGATCATGCCGAGCTTCCGCTACATGCCGGAGGCGCAACGGCTGGAGCTCATCGAATTCGTGAAGAGCCTGAACCCGGCCTTCTGGGAGCACCGTGACCTCAAGACCGTGGCGATCCCGCCAGTGCCACCGCGGACGCCGGAGCGGCTGGCGAGTGGGCGGCAACTCTACATGGATGCTGAGTGTTGGCAGTGCCATGGCGAGAGCGGCCGTGGCGACGGGCCTTCGGCACCGACGTTGAAAGATAACACCGAGATGCCGATCACGCCCACCGACCTGACGAGCCCGGCTCGCTTTAAGAACGGTGCCGCCCCCCAGGATCTCTACCGCACCCTGATGACTGGCCTGGCCGGCACGCCGATGCCGTCGTATGCCGACTCACTTGAGCCCGAGCAAGCGTGGGATCTAGTGTTCTATGTGCTGTCCCTCTCTGAAAACGGCCAGCGTGCTACTACCGCCGCGGGACGCTGAAGCTATTGTATTTTCGTGAACGACATATTGATGGAGGACATTCATGAACCACATCGTGGCATTGCTGATCAGTGGCCTAATTGGGATGAGCATGGCGTTTGCCGATGAGGCGCCGATCTCTGGAACTGTCAAAACTATCGATCCAGTCGCCCAAACGGTGACGCTTGAGACGACCGCCAAAGGCAAGACGCGCGAGGTCACGGTTGACATCAAGCCAGCGTCGCGGATTGTTCGGTTCACGCGTTCGGCGGAGCCGGGTAAGACCGGCTTCGTCGAGCAGACCGCCACCCTGGCCGATCTCAAGCCGGGCTGGGTCGTGAGCGTCACAAGCAAACATGAAGGGGGACGTGAAGTGGCGGAGATCGTCAAGGTGGTGCTCGAACGATGAGCTCGCATTCCTATCGATGCCTTCTCGCCGGTGTGGTCCTTGGCTCGCTTCTGGGGGCGACTGTGCTGTCGATCCAGGCGCAACACACCGGCGGCAGGGAGCATGGTCGCCAAGACCCGCCACAGAAGGGGACAGAGCATGCTGAGCACGGCACGCCGGAGGGCTGGAAGTTCACCTGGCCGCAGGGAAATCCGGTCAAGGGGCGCGAGGTGTTCATGAAGCTGGAGTGTTATAGCTGCCATGAAGTGAAAGGAGAGAGGTTTCCAGTGCCCAGTGACATGATCGGGCCGGAGCTATCGATGATGGCGCCTCTGCACGATGCGGAATATTTCGCTGAGGCGATCATTCACCCGAACGCCGTGATCCAGAAGGGCAAGGGGTACGAGGCTGCGGACGGTTCCTCGAAGATGCCCTCGTACAACGACTTGGTCACGGTGCAGGAGGTGATCAACTTGGTTGCCTATCTGAAGAGTCTAAAACCTACTGCCGATGCTCCGGCCGGCCACAGCGGCAGATCTGATTCCACCGGCGGCCACGACAGACATTGAGACGAGCTAGTGGCGTGTGCCCATTTGTCTGCCATCTCAGGCCCTCCACTGCAACTAGGGCAAGGCGTGGCCGACCGCCAAGAGCATGACAGGAGCACAACATAATGCTGAAGGCCAAGTGGGTGCTGTCCATCGGTGGGATCGCGGTTCTCGTGACGATCGGCCTCTTGTGGCTCACAGGGACTCTGAGTTTTCAGCGTGAGCCGCCTTCTGGACAGCCCTTCACCAGCAAACCGGTCCCAGCGGAATTTGCCAGCGGAGAAACCCTGTTTAGGCTCCATTGCTCGATATGCCATGGGCCAGCAGGTGTTGGTACAGACCAAGGGCCATCGCTGCTCTGGAGAGTCTACGCACCGAGCCATCATAGCGACGCGAGCTTCTACCTGGCCGTGAAACAAGGGGTCCGCGCGCACCACTGGCTGTTCGGCAACATGTCTGCTTTGCCTCACATCACCGAGGACGAGGTGAGCCAGATCATCCCCTATGTCCGGTGGCTGCAGCAGCAGGCCGGAGTCCGCTAGCAAGCTTGGAGGGCCGATGAGACGGCGGATCATGGTGAGAAGACACAACCAACTCAAAAACGCCTCGGCAAAACGTATCGAAGCGCAGCACTACACGTCCTCACACTTCGTTATGGGGTGTGACGACTGAGAGGATGGAGATGAATTGGTTGAAAAATCATAGGCCGCAGGGAGTGCTTGGTGTGGCGATGCTTGCCCTCGCCCTGGTGGGAGGGATGAGTCAGTGGGGACTCCTGCATGTGGCCTCGCTTCAGGAGTCCATGACGGCTCTGGGGCTTACTGCCATCCCAGTCGATTTTGCCGCTCCGGAGCTGCGCCTCGCAGATGTGCAAGGTACGCTGGTGAACTTGCAAGAATATCGGGGTAAGGTTGTTATGCTGTATTTTTGGACGACGTGGTGACCATATTGTACGAAGGAGTTACCTTCGATTAATGGACTGTCCCGGGCCTTACAAGATCAGGGGTTCGTCGTGCTCAGCGTGAACCTCCGTGAACCAAAGGAGGTCGTCGAAAAAGCGACTCGCGAGCGGGGTTATACGTTTCCCGTGCTCCTCGACAGCACGGCGGAGGTAGCTCAACAGTATCAAGTCCGTGCAACCCCAACCGTCTACCTGATCGATCGCAGCGGCATGCTGGTGGCGTCGGCTGTCGGAGCGCGTCCGTGGGATAGTCAGCAGGGCAGAAGCGTTTTGCAAGAGCTGTTGGTCGTCAAATAACCGTTTACACGACGAGGCAACGTTGTGGACATGGTGTTCTGCTTTCCCCTCCATGTCAAGTGTTCAGATCTCTTGTACCTCTTGAAACGGACGCCCGCAAGTCTTCAAAGGTTCCTCTGACGTGGTACTGCAGAGCCAGCGATCTGAGAGCAGCCAGAAGGCGTCCAATGGATCTGATCACGCATGGGCTTGCAGGAGCGTTGGAGGCCCAGGCCGGCTTTGCCCATCGCATCGGACAGACGTCCACGATCGCCGTGGTAGCAGGCGCCATGCTCCCTGACGTCGATGTGGTCATGGGGTTGGTGGACCAGCTCGCAGTGGTCCCCTACCACCGTGGACTGACGCATTCATTAGGGAGTGCCTTGCTGCTGGTCTTCCGGCCCACCCTCGAAGCTGTGGGGCCGGAGCGGATCATCTTCGGGACCGATTCCAGCCACTTTCCTCGGGGCTTGCGGCAGGAAATTCTGGGAGAACAGGTGGGCATTCTTAAGGCCCTCAGGGTGTCGAAGGAGGACGCACAGCTCATCCTAGGAGGGAATATCTCCAGACACCTGCGGTTGAATTGGTAAGGAGCCGCGCAAACGTGAAATCCCAGGCTACGCAGTCCAGCGGTGCATTTTGTCCCAATGGTCGCATTTTGTCCCTGGCATGGGCATACTCGCCCGAACAGCAGGCGTTCGCGCGTATACAAGCAAGGAAAGATGCAGGCAACAAGTAAATGCAGCATGACAAAACAAGATGTCAGATTTCTCAACACAAGCGCACACTTCGATGGCTCAGCACTTTTATGCGCCTGGGGTTAAATGCCCCACGGTGACAACGGACTATCAATTCCAGGCTGCGGAGGCGAGAAGTGCTCGCCAGCGCTAGGCCGGAATCACCTCCAGGAGCAACCTGCCACGGCATAGCGCTTGCTATGGGGCATAATCGCGGCCAGAAAGCAAGAAACCCTCCATGCAGGTTGTTCGCTCTGCATGGGAGTTCACATAATGGCATGGGAAATGCTTCTGAAACTGTGATAAGTGCATTCGATCTTGCGCCTCGGTGAAGGAGTGCTACATTAGGGGCTTCATTTATGTTACGTGTGGAATCAGGAGGACACGTCGGTGCGAAAGCGGCGTGGATCATGGTTAACTTTCACTTGGTGTGTCTGTATCATCTTCGTCGGGGGAGCCGCGTCGCTGACCTGCCTGAGCCATCCTGATACCCACGTCGGGGCGCACCCCTTGCTATGCATAGACCCCAGCAATCCAGTAGTGCAGGGCGATAGCAGCTCTATACTCCTCGCTGAAGGTCGAAAGTTACGATCCCCCTCCAAAATTCTCACCGCTGTCGTTCATCCTACGGCTCTAGGTACGTGCATCGCGTCGATCCTTGATGTGCCAGCCTATGAGCTCTCCTGGTCACAGGAGGGCATTCTATCGCGCACTCCTGTATCCTTCCAGCCGGTTCTCCGGCTATGAGCCCTTCACAGCCGTAATTTCACCACCGACTCGCAGTTCATCACCATCACCATTAGTTTAGGCACGTGTGTGTCGCAAGAGATGTGGCTCTGATTGCCATGGCGCTAAGGGGTGCTGTGTCAGAACCCATGGTCTGAAGAGGTAACGTCTCGAAACGCCTCGTTCCGCCCTAAACAGCTTTCGAAGCGGATTTGAGGGGGAGGCTATGAAACACCTTGCAGGTCGCCTATTGAGCGTATTAGGTGGCATGAGCATGCCGGTGGGCGCGTGGGCGCAGGAGCGCCTGTACGACTTCTGGGGGATGCATCCCATGTGGGGGATGTGGAGTGCGTGGGGGATTGGCATGATGTTCATGATGCTGGTGTTCTGGGGGCTCGTGATCGTGGGCCTAGTGCTGGGCTTGCGTTGGCTTGTGACTCAGGGCCGCGAGTCCCGGTCTGACACCGCATTGGACATCTTGCGTCAGCGTTATGCCCGTGGCGAGATCGACAAGGAGGAGTTCGAGGCCAGGAAGCGGGATCTTAGCTAGGGCACAGTCGAGAAGGATACGAAAGGAGGGAATCCGTTATGAAACACGTCCCGTATGAAACGATGGTTACCCTTAGCTTGATGCTCATCCTGAGTACGGTTATCCCTGCGCAAAGCGGAATGATGGGTCAAAGGCCAATGGGCCAGTCTGAGGGAACGGCGGAATCATCGCCTGGAGGGATGATGGGCATGATGGGCCAGGGCGGCCGGGGAATGATGGGCGGCGGGAGGCAGGGCATGGCGGCGGGGATGGGAATGCCTCAGCCCAGTCAACTGGTGCGCATGCTAAAGGCAGAACTAGGGCTGTCGGATGAACAGGCGAAGCAGCTGACGCAGATCTTCTCCCAAGCGACGAAGGCCGGCATCAAGCAGCGCGCGGACATACGCATCGCGGAGCTAGAGTTAAGGGAGCTGCTCGAGGCCGATCCGGTAGATATGGGTCAAGTCGAGGGCAAGTTGAAGGCCATCGAAGGGCTGCGCACCACACTCCGGCTCAGTTTGATCAAGGCCCATGAGCAAGCCAAAGGGGTACTGACGCCGGAACAGCGCCAGAAACTGGAGGGCCTGCACGACCGCCTAGCCGGGATGATGAGCCCAGGAATGATGGGCATGATGGAGATGATGGGCGAGGGGGGTGCAGGCGGTATGGGCGGCATGGGTATGATGGGGCCACAGATGATGCGTGGCATGATGGGCGGAGGTATGGGGGGACAGCCGCAGAGTCCCCAGCAGATGGCAGGCAGTCCGCAAAAGCTGACCCAAGAGGACACGCAGGGGGCGGTAACGGTAAGCGTCACCCTGCTCACGCCGGACAAGCCCCGTGTGGACGGCAAGCTGGCGGTGCAGGTGAAGCTGGAGACCCATACCGTCAACCTCGACCAGTATCAACTCGAAAAACTCGCCCTCCTCCGTGATGCTCAGGGTCGCGAGGTCCTAGCGCTAGGACTTGAGTCACCGAGTGGCGGCGGACACCATCGCGAGGGTGTGTTAACGTTCCCGGGGACTGACGCTGACGGCAAGCCTCTGCTGAGTCCCGACGCGAGAACCCTGACTCTCATCCTCCGTGGCATCGATGGGGTCGCGGAGCGGGTGTTCCGCTGGCAGTTACCCGCAGGGCCCCCTATGTAGACACGCTGCCCGATAGAAGAAGGGAGGTCACATGACCACCAATCATCACGGTCAGGCAAGAAGCTGGCTTCGGTCGCGGACCGGAGTTGTACTACTCGCGTTTCTGGCTATTGCAGCGTTTTTCCTCATCACCGAGCACACCGCCCATGTCCTCGGTGTCCTGCCGTTTCTGCTGGTGCTGTTGTGCCCGTTGCTACATCTATTTCTGCATGGGAGGCACGGCGGCGGCCATGCCAGCCACGGTGAGAGCCGGCCCGGTCGTTCAGAAGGAGGGGAGCGATGAGCGCGGACACACCTGCCTATGGCCTCTGGCTGCTCGTAGTGATCAATGCGGCGGTGTTCATCATCTTTGCGTTCAGCTTCACTCACCCGCGTACCAGCCGTGACTGGCGCTCATTCGGTGCCTTCGCCAGCTTTCTGGTGGCACTCTTCACCGAAATGTACGGCTTCCCGCTAACCCTTTACCTGCTCTCCGGCTGGTTGGGCAGTCGCTACCCCGGTCTAGACCTCTTCTCTCACGACGCCGGGCACCTCTGGCATACGTTGCTCGGTATGAAAGGGGACCCCCATTTCGACCCGATTCATCTTCTCAGTAACGGGCTCATTTTTGGCGGATTTATCTTGCTGGCCTCCGCCTGGCGGGTGCTCTACGAGGCCCAGCGCGAGCGACGATTGGCCACCACTGGTCCCTACGCTTATGTGCGTCACCCACAGTATGCGGGCTTCATCCTCATCATGCTCGGATTTTTGGTCCAGTGGCCGACGCTGCTGACGCTCCTCATGTTTCCCATATTGGTGGCGATGTACGTCCGGCTGGCCCGTCGGGAGGAGCGCGAGGCACTGGCGGAATTTGGCGAAGCGTATGGGCGCTACGCCGCCAACACACCGGCCTTCTCCCCCCTCCTAGGGCATGCAGCACGGAAGCAGACGTAGGGGGGAGCCGCTGATGGCGTATCGGTACCGATAGGCATGCTCCTAGGCATGCTCCAGCACAGATGTAACCGCTGGCCGCGTGACACGTCTTTTGAGAGAAGACTATATGAACGAATTTGACTCCAGACTGCTCGAGCAACGTGCCAAGTTCCTTGCCTATATCCGCAGGAAAGTCCCGGATCCGGACTTGGCAGAGGATGTGTTGCAGGATAGCCTGCTCAGGGCGCTCCAAGCGGCTCTGGACTTGCGGGACGAGGAGCGATTTACCCCCTGGTTTTACCGAATTCTCAACAACGCCATCATGGACGTCTACCGCCGCAGACAGATCGAGTCGAAGTACCGGGCCCAGTACTCTGAGCAGAGAGAACCCTATGTGCCGTCCACGGATGCAGCTGCCCTGTGTGCATGTATTTGGGACGTGATACCCACGCTGAAACCGGAATACGCCGAACTGATCATCGAGCTGGAATTGTGGGATGGCGATCCAGCGCGTCTGGCCGCACAGGTGGGCATCACGCGCAATAATCTGAAAGTCCGTCGGCATCGGGCCCGGCGAGCCCTGCGCGAGCGTTTGGAAGAGATCTGCCGCAGCTGTGCTGTGCACGGGTACCCGGACTGTCCCTGCCAGCATGGGAAAGGAGCCGAATCAACCACTGCGCAAGAAAGCTCCGAATAACATGGCCCCCAAGTAGGCTGTAGTGTCCTACGAGTGCGTAGAGCAACCATCCGCAGCGATAGCATGTTGACCCGCTGATGATCCAGCCCCGGCTAGTGACTGTAACCATCTGGGGATGAAAATACGTCAGAGGAGGCCGGCAGAGGTAGGCGCATGAACTGGCAAAACATCACTCCCGAGAATACCGAGGTCGTCATCCTGTGCTTTGAAGGCCCTGATCCATATGCCATGGCTGGGGGGCTTGGCGCCCGCGTCGAGCACCTGTCCCGCACGCTGGCGGAGCTGGGCTTCACCACCCATCTCTTGTTCGTCGGCGACCCCACGCGACCGGGGGAAGAGGTTAGCCAGCGAGGGAAGCTCATCCTGCATCGGTGGTGTCAGTGGAGTAGTGAGTATTACCCCAGAGGGGTCTATGACGGGGAGAACGAAAAGCTCTACGATTTCAACGAGTCCATTCCCTGGTTTGTCAAAGACCGTATACTCCAACCAGCGCTGGCTCGGGGGAAGCAGGTGGTAGTCCTGGGAGAAGAATGGCACACCGCCGAGGCCATGTGCCGCCTCAGCGATGCCCTCTACGATGATGGTGTCCGCGACCAAGTCCTGATGTTCTGGAATGCCAACAATACCTACTCCTTCCATCGTATCAACTGGCCGCGACTGCGCTTGACCACCACGATTACCACGGTGAGCCGGTACATGAAGCACCTGATATGGCAGATGGGCCTGAATCCCCTGGTCATTCCGAACGGCATTTCTCGGCAGCTGCTGGGAAGATCGATGAGACCGCGACGGATGCGCTCAGGAGATCGTTAGGCGCTGAGGTGGTCCTGTTCAAAATGGCCCGTTGGGATCCAGACAAGAACTGGGAAGGAGCGATCAAGGCCGCGCAAGGGCTGAAGGGGAGGGGTCTCAAGACGGTGCTCGTGGCGCGGGGTGGTCTCGAACCGTATGGCCAGGAGCTCGTGCGCTACGCGCGTATGCTGGGACTCAAGGTCAAAGAGACGTTTTTCAGGCCTGGGCACGCAGCGATTATCTGGCCACCTTGCGCCGCGCTGCACCGGCAGACATGCTGGTGGTGCGGTCGCACATCCCTCCGGAGTTTGCGCGCATCCTGTATCGGGCCGCCGATGCGGTATTGGCCAACAGTCGGCACGAGCCGTTTGGCCTCGTGGGACTGGAGGCGATGGCTGCAGGGGGCGTGGCCTTGACCGGTTCCACTGGGGAGGACTACACGATCTCGCTGGTGAACGCCATCGTACTGGAGACGGCAGATCCTGGGGAGATCGAGGACTATGTGCTGTATCTGCGAGACCACCCCAATGAGAGCGACCGTATCGGTCGGGCGGCCCGGCGCACCGCGCGTTTTTATACCTGGGAGGCCGCCGTACGGAATTTGCTTCGCAAGCTGGAGCACCAGGCCCACCTGCAAGGAATCCTGGAAGAAATGCCGCACCGTGCTGGCCATCATCCGCCTCCAGGGCCGCAACAACACGTGGCAGCGGTTGAGCAGAGCAGACCTCCGAGGACGGGAATGGAACGATCGGTAGGCCTGGCCGAGGCCGAAGAGGCACAATTGGCTCACGTCGGAGTAGGAGTCACATGAGCACCCATGCACCGCTCGAGTTTTGGGAAGAGAAGAAACCGGTGGATGAAACCATTGCGAGGCAGCGGCAAGGAGGGAAGAGCCATGACACAAGATCCGGTCTGCGGCATGCAGGTAGACGAGAGTAGAACCACCGCAACTTTTGTTTATGGTGGCAAGACCTACTATTTTTGTTCGAAAGCGTGCCAGCAAGCGTTTGAGAAAGCTCCAGAGAAGTACGCCACACAGGACGACCATGGTGACTAACCGTCCATGTTCGGGACCGGCTAACCCACCTCAACGGAGCATGAGCATCTTCCAAGTGGTTGTGTGATTCGCATGATTCGGCTTGCCTGGATTGATCATGCGTTTGCGGTGCGACAGCGGGATGAGTGCGAGAGGAGCAAGCGATGTCGTGTCCGAACCTTCCTGAACCAATTCAGCGCCTCGGCGAACTGGCCTCGAATCTGTGGTGGAGCTGGCATCCGCAGGCGGAAGCGCTCTTTCAGGCGCTCAATCCAGTGTTGTGGGAGCGCATCGGTCATAATCCGGTCAAGTTCCTCTGGACACTGGCGCCGGAGCAGCTTGAACGAGTCGCAGCAGATCCCGTGTTCCTCGGCCATTACCATGCGGTGCTCAACGCCTTTGATGCCGACATGAACACGGCAGAGGGGTGGTTCACGCGCCAGTTTCCTCAGCTCATGGGCAACCTCGTCGCCTACTTTTCAGCGGAGTTTGGCCTCCACAATTCCCTCCCGGTCTATGCTGGGGGCCTCGGAATATTGGCGGGGGACCACGTCAAGGAGGCCAGCGACCTGGGGCTGCCGTTGGTGGGGGTGGGCTTTATGTATCCCGAGGGATACGTGCGCCAGCGTCTGTGGGCCGATGGGCATCAGGAGGAGGTCTACGAGCGCCTCAACTGGGCCGAGACGCCTCTGGAGCCTGCGTGCATGCAAGATGGCATGCACTGCGTGCTCCCGCTTCAGCTCCCCGACCACCTCCTGCATGTGGCCGTCTGGCGACTCGCCGCCGGCCGAGTCCCACTCT